>JAYUHT010000001.1:0-7597 GCA_043766725.1 Burkholderiales bacterium
GGTGGCCTTGAATCAGCCGTTTTCGGTGCAAGCCGAAGCATTCCGTGCCATCCGAAGCCAGGTGATGATGCGGGTGTTCAACGAACAGGCCGATGTCAACCGCGCGCTGGCCATCGTCAGCCCCGACTCGGGCGACGGCAAAAGCTTCTTCGCCGCCAACCTGGCCGTCACGCTCGCTCAGTTGGGCGGCCGCACCTTGCTGATTGATGCCGACATGCGCGGCCCCCGCCAGCACGAGGTGTTCAACCTGCCAAACAAGTCTGGCCTGTCGGGCATCTTGTCGGGCCGCGCGCAAAGCCAGGTGGTGCAGCAGGTTCCGGGGGTCAGCAGCTTGTTTTTGCTGCCGGTTGGCATCACGCCACCGAACCCGCTTGAACTGGTCGAACGCCCCGCTTTCGGGTTGTTGATTCGCGAGCTGATCAGCAAATTTGACCATGTGGTGGTCGATACGCCTGCAGCCGAATACGGCAGCGACAGTTCGGTCATCGCCGCTCGTTGCGGTGCCGCGCTGGTGGTGGCCCGCCAAGGCAAGAGCCAGGTGGTGAGCCTGCAAGACCTGGTGGCCAATCTGGCGGAAACGCCTGCCAAGTTGGCCGGCGTGATCATCAACGAGTTCTGACCGTGGCTGCTGTGCAAACCGGCTCGGCACCCGCCGCACCCAGGCCACCGCATCTGGTTGTGCCTGTCGGCTGCGACAGGTGGGTGCTGGCGCTGCTGCTGGGTGGTTTCGCGCTGCTGTACGGCCCCGCCTACCTGGACTTGTCGCGAACGATCTGGGCCACCGATGAACAGGGCCATGGCCCCATCATCCTGGCGGTAGCCGTCTGGCTGCTGTATTCCCAGCGTCATACGCTGGCGTCTCTGCCCGCCCAACCAGTGCCTTGGCTGGGGTGGCCACTGCTGGTGTTTGCGTTGTTGTTGTACGCGTTCGGTCGATCGCAAGACATCATCATGTTCGCGATCGGTTCCCAGATGGTGCTGATGGTGGCCGTGCTTTTGTTGTTCAGCAGCGTGCGCGGATTGCGCCTGGTGTGGTTCCCCATCTTTTTCCTGTTGTTCATGGTGCCGCTGCCCGAGGCCCTGGTGGCGGCCATCACGGCGCCGCTGAAATCGGCAGTGTCAGCAGTGGCCAGCAACCTGCTCTACGACCTGGGCTACCCGGTGGGCCGCAGCGGCGTGGTGATGACAGTCGGCCCCTACCAACTGCTGGTGGCCGACGCCTGCGCCGGGTTGAACAGCATGTTCACGCTGGAAGCGCTGGGCATGCTGTACATGAACCTCATGCGCTACACCTCGGTCCCCCGAAATGTGGCGCTGGCCATCTTGCTGATACCCACGGCCTTCATGGCCAACATCGTGCGGGTGATGATCCTGGTGCTGGTGACCTACCACTTCGGCGATGAGGCTGGGCAAGGCTTCGTTCACGGCTTCGCCGGCATGGTGCTGTTCATGGTGGCTCTGATGCTGATGCTGGTGCTCGACAAAATGCTGGGCCTGTTCTTTTCTAACGCCAAGGCGTCGGCATGAGCAGTGCGCGGCTACGAGCCGCAGCGGTGGTTTTTTTGATGGTGGTCAGCTTTGCAGTGGCGGCCGCCTGGAAGCCGACCATCAAGCTGGCCGACCAGCGGCCCAAAGTGGTGCTGGAAACCATGTTTCCGAAGAAGTTTGGCGAGTGGACAACTGACGACCGCATGCCAGTTCAACTGGTTTCACCGGACACGGCGGCGCTGCTCAGCAAGATCTACAACCAGACTTTGAGCCGTTCGTACGTCAACGCGAAGGGCGAGCGAATCATGTTGTCGGTGGCCTATGGCGGCGACCAATCTGACGGCACGCGCGCCCATCGGCCGGAGGTGTGTTACCCGGCACAGGGCTTTCAACTTCTAGACAGCACCACCGGCACGCTGCAGGGCGGCCACGAGGGCATGCGCGTGCGGCGGCTGGTGGCGAAACTTGGGGGCCGCAACGAGCCCATCACCTACTGGATGGTGATCGGCGAGCGCGTCACCATCACCGGCACCGAGGCCAAGCTGGCCCAACTGTCATACAGCGTGCGCGGGCTGATTCCTGATGGGCTGCTGGTGCGCGTGTCAAGCATCGACAACGACGTCCACGCGGCCTTCGAGGCACAACAAGGCTTCATCATCCAACTCGGCCAGGCCATCAGCCCAGACGTGCGACCAATGGTGATGGGGTCCGCAGACTCTGGCCAGGGTGCCGGGCGCTAGCGCCATGGCCGTGCGCTTCCAACTGACACGAACCCAGCGTCATGCTTGAGTTGCTGGGCTATGCGTTCATTGCCATGCCCTGGGTGATGGCCATTGGCATTCCTGCAGCGGCCATGGTGGCGCTGTTGGTGGGGCGCCGCACGGCCATCTATTGGGTGGCGGCCTACTTTGCGCTGCTGCTTTACTTTCCGAGTGGCACCTATGGCCAGCTCAACGCCGAAGCCAGCGACAACTTCTACACCCGGGCCACCGGCACGTTTTATTTCTCTGCCATCAACATCATGCTGTTCGGCTTGGCATTGCAGGCCTTCTTCGCGCGACGCATCGGCTTGCCACGGCCTGCCGTGGCGCACAACCTGCTCGCACCTGCCCTGATGTTCATCACTGTCTTCGCCGGCAACATCCTGGTGGCCCAGTTTCTGCCGGCGGTGCACTGGACGCAACTGATCGGCCCCGCTGGCCTGCTGCATGTCTTCAACTTCATGTTGGCGTTTTATGTGCTGACGAGCGCACTGCGTGAGCCCAAGGACCTGGACCGATTGGTCAACCTGATCCTGTTTTGCGCCGTCACGCGCGGGCTGTGGGGCCTCCTGCGGTTTGCGGCGATGGGCGGTGACCCGTCTAATTTCTACGCCAATGTGCAGGGCCTCGATGTGCGGCTCACCTTCTTCGACATCAACGACAGCCTGGTTGCCACGCTGGCACTGTTCATCGTGGGCTGGCGGCTGGTGAGTGGGCATTGCGCCACGCGCATCAGCAGGCTGCTGCACTTGGTCATCGCGGCGCTGGAATTGTTCATCATCGTTTTCTCTTACCGCCGTACTGCCTGGAGCGGCCTGGCTCTGGCGTTGCTGCTGTTCGCCTTTTGCCGCCCTGCGCGCCAGCGCTGGTGGTTGCTGCTGGTGTCGCTGTCGGCTGGCTTGCCGCTGCTGGCCTACAAGCTGGCGCAGCGTGCGGGTACTGCGGCGGCGAGTGACTCGTGGCTGGAGAAGGCGCTGCCCGACGTGATGCACAACGGCCAATTCACTTTCACCCACGGCCGTTTTGCCGAGTTGTACGCCGCCTGGTTGTCCGTGAAAGACAGCCCGCTTTGGGGCCTGGGCATCTGGGGCCATTACGACGGCAGCCGATTCTCTGAATTGGCCTGGCACCGGGGTGATTTCGGCTGGATGCACAGCGGCATGCTGCACATCATGCTCAAAAGCGGTCTGATCGGCGTCGTGGCGGTGCTGCTGGCGGCCGTGCTGTTTGTGGGTTTTATCCGCAGGCAGCTGCCGTTGCTGGACGAGCCAAACCGCGGTGTTTTCCTTGTCGGCGTGGCCGGCCTGCTGTTCATGCTGCCGAACTGGTTGATCGGCACACCGGTCATCGAATTTCGCACCATGCAGCTGATGGCGTTATGCGCTGCGCTGCCTTACTTGGTAGCTGCCACCGCGTCGGCGAATCTGGCCATGGCCGTGGCGACGACTCAACAGCCCCGAGCACCTTGGGTGTTTGGCATCCGGCCGCTGCGGGTTCGGCCTACGGTGCTTCAGCCATCCCGGCGGGGCTAGCCGATGACACTGGCCCGCAACGCCGCCTTCAATCTGCTGGGGGCCGCAGCACCTGCATTGCTCAGTGTCGTCACGCTCCCGTACATCGTTGGCAAGCTGGGCGTGGTCGACTTTGGGCTGCTCACCCTGGTCACTGCGATCACAGGCTACTTCGCACTGATCGACATCAGCGTGACGGCCGGGTCGACCAAGTTCGTCGCGCAATACAACGCAACCGGCGACCAGCACAGCGTGCACGCCACAGCCAGTTTCGGTCTGGTGGTCTACGCCTGCATCGGCGTGCTGGGCATGCTGGGCATGTTGCTCTTCGCCCGGCCGCTGGTACTGCATGTATTCAGCGTTCCTTCTGAGCGAAGCGCGGCAGCGGTGCTGGCGGTGCAAATTGCTGCGCTGGGCTTTCTGGTGGGGCAGGTACAGGCCTACCTGCAAAGCCTGCCCGGCGCGCTGATGCGCTACGACATTTCGGGCCGACTCGAGGCCAGTTTCGGCACGCTGGTGCCGGTGCTGACGGTGGTGTTGCTGGCACTCGGCCAGGGGCTGGTGCAGGTGGTGGCCTTGCGGGTGGTGATGAGCCTGGTGCAAACCGGTGTGCTGTGCGTGCTGCTGCGCGGTCTCTTGCCAGGGTGGCGCTTTGCGTGGCCAGGGGCGGCGCTGCGCCGGCAGTTGCTGGGGTTTAGCGCCTATGCATTCCTCAGCCGTGTGGCGGCGCTCACGTACGCCCACGCAGACCGCCTGCTGATCGGTGCGCGCATCGGTGTGGAAGCGCTCAGTTACTACGCAGTCCCTAGCACGCTGGCCAACCGGGTGATGTCGCTGGCGTTCCGGCTGTCCGGCGTGATGTTTCCACATGCCAGTGCCCTGGCCGCCGAAGGGCGCGACGACGATTTGCGCCGCCATTACCTGCTGGCTTCGCGCTATCTTTTCTTCCTGAACGGTGCCATCTCTCTGATGCTCGCCACACTGGCCGGGCCAATTCTGGCCATCTGGCTGAACCCCGAGTTCGCGCAGAAAGGTGCGACCGTGATGACGCTGATCGCCCTAACTCTTTGGCTCGATTCACTGACCAACCTGCCGTCGCTGATGAACGATGGGCTGGGCCACCCGCGCGTGACAGGGCTGTTCGCCGTCGGCCGCGCGGCGCTGGGGCTGGGCTTCATCGCCATCGGCATTGCCCAGGCGGGCATCGTCGGCGCGGCTGCGGGGCACTTGCTGGCGTCGCTGTTGATGAGTGCCCTGTTCCTGTGGTGGGTGCACGGCCGCACCGTGCCTGTGGCGCTGGGCGAGTTGGTGCGGGAGGCCTATGCAGTGCCATTCGCCGCCCTGGTGCCAGTTGCGGCGTGCATGCTGTGGGCTCGCGGCTGGGCCGTGGGCTGGGCGGGTTTGGTGGCGGTGGCGGCAAGTGCCGCTGTGTTGTTTGCGGTGCTGGGCTGGTGCCTGGTGGTGTCGGCACCCCACCGGCAGGCGCTGGGCCGGCGGCTTGCGCGGGTGGCAGCCGCATGAGCGATGACATGACGAACCGCACGGGCGCGCGCGTCGTGGGCCAGGCCGAAGGCGCAGCTGCCGCGCCCCTGCGCGTCCTGCTCGTGTGCGAAGACATCCCTGGCACCACCCTGGGTGGCTTGGCACGGCATGTGGTGGCACTCGGCAACGCGCTGATCGATGCGGGCCATGCGGTCACGCTGATGGGCCGGCAGCCGCCGTCGGCGGCGTTCAAGCCAGAGCCAACCGGGTTTCGCGGCCCGTTCATTGCAGGGTTTGCCGATCCGTTTCGCGGCTGGAAAGAGAGTGCGACCGGCGCCTACAACCCCTGGAAGCGGCCGCACTTTGCCCGCCGCATTGCGCAGGCCATCGCCGCCCATGCGGCGGGCTTCGACGTGGTGCACTACCACGGCCACCTGCCGATGGTGGGCCGGTACGTGGGGCCGGGCATCCGCTTCTTGCAGACCCGGCACGACCAGGGCAGCGAATGCATCACCCACATGCGCTTTCGCGACGGGCAGGTCTGCACCGCGACCGACCCCCGCGCCTGTGCCGGCTGCATCCACCCCGCACCCGGTCCGCTGCGCACGGCGGTCAGCGCCGCCGCGGTGCGCCGCTACCGGCGTGAGACGGCCGAGGCCTTCGCCACGCACCCGGTCATCTTCGTGTCGCAGTTCTTGCTGGACAACCTGCGCCGGGCCGTGCCGTACGGGCCGGTGCCGCAGGCCTATGTGGTGCACAACTTCGTCGATGACACAGCGCTGCACCAGGCGGCGGCATCCGCTGGCGTGCTCCATGATGCAGGCATCGACCAGGTGGTGGTGCACATGGCCGGGCGCATTGAACCAGCCAAGGGCATTGCAGCGTGTGTGCGGCTGCTGCTGCCGCGCATGCCGGCGCATTGGCGGGTGCAGGTGTACGGCGATGGCCCCGACCGGGCCGCATTGGCAGCGCTGGGCGATGACCGGCTGGTGCTGCACGGGCACCAGCCATTGGCGTCGGTGCTGGCTGCAGCGGCGGCTGCGACTGTGACGGTGGTGCCGTCGGTCTTGCAGGAGTCGTGTGGAACCGTCATCCTGGAAGCCCTGCAACTGGGCAAGCCCTGCCATGCCCTGCACCGCGGCGGCACGCCTGAGTTGGCACGCTATGGCGCGCCGGGTCAGTTGCGCCTGCATGATGATCTGGCAGCGCTTGTGGACGGCTTGCTGGCAGACGACGGCGTGGCATCCCAACCGGCCGGGGGCGCAGCGGCCGACGTGCAGGCGCGCCTGCCCGAATTGCTGGCGCTGTACCGCGCCGGCACGGCTGTGGTGGCCCGCTGACATGGCTGCGACGCCCTGGTTGTCGGTGCTGACGGTCTGCCGCAATGCCGCCCCGCTGCTGCCCGGCACGCTGGCGTCGCTGCGGGCCCAGCAGCCGGCGTCGGGTGCCGAATGGGTGGTGGTCGACGGCGCCAGCACCGATGGGTCCGTCGCGTGGTTGGCTGGTCAGCAGCCCGACCGCTGGCGCAGCGAGCCCGACGCCGGCATCTACGACGCCATGAACAAGGCCGTGGCGCTGGCCGGCGGGGACTGGTTGTTCTTCCTGAACGCCGGTGATGCGTTTGCCGACGCACAGGTGTTGGCCGACGTAGCACAGGCAATTGCTGCGCAGCCCCAGGCCGACATCGTGTTCGGTGACGTGCTGTACGTGGGCGCCGGGGGTGTGCGCCGCAAGCGCTTCCACTGGGTCACGCCGCGCCGGTTGCTGTTTGGCGACCTGTGCCACCAGGCGGTGTTCGTGCGGCGCAGCCTGTTCCAGCGCATCGGCCCGTTCGATGCGTCGCTGCGGTGGAATGCCGATTTCGACTGGTTCATCCGCGCGGTGCGTGCCGGTGCCCGGCTGCACTACCTGCACCGTGACATCGCCCGCTTCGACGACGCTGGCGCCCACGTGCAGGCCGGTGCGCGCAGCGAAGCCGAACGCGACACGGTGCGTGCGCGCTATTTGCCAGTGCCAATCTGGCGCCTGGGCAACTGGGCACTGCGGGCGGAATTCAAGCTGCGGCGGCTCGCCGGTCAGACAGTCTGATGCAGGTGGAGGATAGACACATGCATGAACATTCCAATGGGCTCGCGCAGGCCGGTCGCCTGGCAGACGAGATTCAAGGTCTGGCAAGGCGCGCCCTGGGCCACGGGCTGGGTGCGGCCGCAGCGCGGGAGGCCCGTGCGCGGCTGCGCCGGCCCGTGGACTACATGCGCCATGCCGAGTTCGAAGCGGTACTGCGCTGGCTGGACCTGCGCGACGGCATGCGGGTGGTGGATTTCTCTGGGCCGCAGTGGCTGACGCTGGCACTTG
>JAYUHT010000002.1:0-7589 GCA_043766725.1 Burkholderiales bacterium
CGTGGCCGGATCGAGCACGGTCAGGGCCTGTTGCAGCGGATAGGCCACACCCTGGCGGGCATTGAGGGTGGCGCGCTCGCCGATTGGCAGCCCCGCCCAGTGGGCTTGTGGGGCACACACCGCCGCCGGGCCGTAACTCTCGGTGAGGCCATAGACATGGGTGATCGCGATGCCGATGCGTTCGCAGCCTTCGATGATGGCGGCCGGCGGCGCCGAGCCCGCGATCAGGCCACTGATGGCGTGCGTGATGCCGGCGCGCTGCGCTTCGGGGGCATTGATCAACAGGCCGTAGACAATGGGCGCCGCGCACAGGTGGGTGACGCGGTGCTCGCGGACCTGGCTGAACACCACGGCCGTGTCGAGCTTGCGCAGGCACACGCTGGCCGCGGCCTGCAAGGCCAGCGTCCACGGAAAGCACCAGCCGTTGCAATGGAACATCGGCAGCGTCCACAGGTACACCGCGTGGCGCGGCATCTCCCAGGTCACGACGTTGGCCACCGCATTGAGGTAGGCGCCACGGTGATGCGTGACCACGCCCTTGGGGTTGCCGGTGGTGCCCGAGGTGTAGTTCAGCGCAATCGCGTTCCACTCGTCGCTGGGCAACTGCCAGGCGAAGGCCGGGTCACCCTGGGCCAGAAAGGCTTCGTACGACACGTCGCCAAGGTACTTTCCCGCAGGCGCGGCGTCGTCTTCAACCTCGATCACGAACGGCCGCCGGCCTGCGTCAGCGCTGCTGACCATTGCCAGCGCCTTGTCAACCACCGCGGCGAATTTACGGTCGGTGAGCAGCACCTTGGCCTCACCATGTTCAAGCATGAAGGCGATGGCCTCGGCATCGAGCCGCGTGTTCAGCGTGTTGAGCACCGCGCCGGTCATGGGCACGCCGAAGTGGGCTTCGAACATGGCCGGCACGTTGGGCAGCATCACCGCCACGGTGTCGCCGGGGCCAACGCCGCGCTGAGCCAGGCTACTGGCTAGGCGGCGGCAACGGGCGTAGGTGTCACCCCAGGTCTGGCGCCGCGCGCCGTAGATGATGGCGGTGCGACCGGGATAAACGGTGGCCGAGCGTTCGATGAAGCTCAGCGGCGACAGCGCAACAAAATTGGCCTCGTTTTTTTCGAGGCCAACATCGTACGGGCGAGAACTGGGCATACCGACTCCGGTTGGACCAACTGTTCACCGCGTGTGCGGTGACGGACGGCTCTACCGGCGCAGGCGAAGTGTACAGACGGGCGCCGCGCTCATCGCGCGTTCGCCAAAAGAAAAGGTATGCCGATTGAGTCGGTTCATCTGTGCGCTGGCCCACACATCTGCGCGTCTCGTCAACATCGCAGGCGGCGCGGCGCGGCTGCATTGCGATACATCAAGGTCAGCGCGCTTTGTGCGGCCTATGTGGGCCGCCGTACAGACGCCGGCCTCGCAGGCGCAGACGCTGCTGATTCAAATCAGCCCGCCGCCGCCACCTCAGCTATCACAACCCACCAGGAGATCCGTCATGGCCGCCGACAACCGCAACGACAACACCGCAATGGACTTCAACCCGTTTCGCGACCTGACCAAGACCTTCGAGCAGTTCAAGATGCCCGGCGTGGACATGGCGGACTTCGTCGATGCCCGGCGCAAGGATGTCGAGGCCCTGGTAGCGGCGAACAAGACCGCCTACGAAGCGCTGCAAGCCCTGGCGCACACGCAATCCGACATGCTCACCCAGGCGATGCAGAGCATGCAGGCACAGGCCAAGGGCGCGCTGGCAGAAGGCAAGATGGGTGGGGCGGGCGCCGACATGGCCAAACACACCGCGGCCGCGCAGCAGGCCTGGCAGAAAATGCTGGCCGACATCAAGGGCCTGGCCGACATGGCGCAAAAATCTCAGGCCGATGCCATGGCGGGCCTGACCGAGCGCGCGAACGCGGGCATGGCGGTGATCAAGGGCATGGCGCACCCCAAGTAAAGCGCCTGCGTGCGCTGTGGTGCCGGGCCATGCAGGTTTAGTGGCGCCAATCAACCTCGCCGTTAACCCCGCGCTGCTGCCGCAAAAACGCTTGCGCCAACCCGAAGTGCCCGCAGCCGATGAAGGGCTTTGGCCCGCGCCGCGCGGCCAGGGGCGAGGGGTGGTTGCATTGCAGCAGCAGGTGGCCGGCCCGCACGGGCACCAACGGTGCTTTGGCCCGCGCATGCGCGCCCCATAGCATGAAGACCTTGGGCGACGGGTCGGCGGCGGCGGCGCTGATGACGAGATCGGTGAGCGCTTCCCAGCCGAAGCGCGCGTGGCTGGCAGGTTGGCCTTCCTCAACCGTTAGGGCCGTGTTGAGCAGCAACACGCCCCGGCGCGCCCAGCTTTCGAGGTTGCCGTGGCCCGGTGCCACCAACCCCAGGTCGCGCGCCTGTTCTTGCAGGATGTTGCGCAGGCTGGGGGGAATTTTTTGCCCGGTGGGCACCGAGAACGCCAGGCCATCGGCCTGGCCCGGGCCGTGGTACGGGTCTTGGCCGAGGATCACGACCTTGGTGGCGGCCAAGGGCGTGATGGCCAAGGCGCGAAACACATCGCGCGGGTAGACCCGCGCGCCCGCCGCCACGGCGCCGTCCACCTGGTCGATCACGCTGCGCCCAGCCGCACTGGCTTGCCAGGCCGCCAGGCAGGGTGACCAATCGCTGCGGTGTTCGGCCAGCAGTTGCGCCAGGGGCTGCCGCAAACCCTGCGGCGTCGCAAACTTGCCCGGCGTCACGCCGCGAACAGATCAGCCAGCGCCACGCCGGGCTCACTCGCACGCATGAAAGCTTCGCCCACGAGAAAGGCCTGTACCCCGGCTGCGCGCAGGTGCAACACATCAGCGCGCGTGGCGATGCCGCTTTCGGTGACGAGCAGTCGCTCGGGTGGAACGTTGGGAAGCAAGTCGACGGTGGTATCCAGGCTCACCTCGAACGTTCGCAGGTTGCGGTTGTTCACGCCGATCAGCGGGGTGCGCAGCTTCAGCGCGCGGGCCAGCTCAGTGGCGTCGTGCACTTCCACCAGCACAGCCATGCCCAGACCCGAGGCCTGCGCTTCGAATGCCTGCATCTGATCGTCATTCAGGCAGGCGGCGATGAGCAGGATGGCATCGGCGCCCAGCGCGCGCGCTTCGTCGATTTGATAGGCATCAATGATGAAGTCCTTGCGCAGCACGGGCAGTGCGCAGGCCGCGCGGGCGGCTTGCAGATATGCAGCGCTGCCCTGGAAGAAGCCGCGGTCGGTGAGCACGCTCAAGCACGCGGCGCCGTGCGCGGCGTAGCTGGCGGCAATGGCGGCCGGGTCGAAGTGTTCGCGCAGCACGCCTTTGCTCGGGCTGGCCTTCTTCACTTCGGCGATCACCGCAGGCAGGCCGGCGCCGATCTTGCCACGCAGCGCGGCAGTGAAGTCGCGCGCCGGCGGTGCGGCCCGAGCCAAGGCGGCCATGGCGGCATCGGCTGTCATGGCCCGCGCTGCTGCAACTTCCTGCTTCTTTACCGCAACGATGCGGTTAAGTATGTCGCTCATCTGATTCGTCTCAAGCCTGCGGCGCCAGCTCCTTGGCCCGCGCAATGAACTGGTGCATCTTGGCCAGTGCCTTGCCGTTGCCCAGTGCTTCGCGCGCCAGCGCCACGCCTTCGGCCATGCTCGGCGCCACGTTGGCGGCGTACAGCGCCACACCGGCGTTGAGCATGACGATGTCGCGCGGCGGGCCGGGTTCGTTTTCGAGCACGGCGCGCAGCAAGGCCATCGACTCCTGCGGCGTTTCAACGCGCAGCGTGCGGTTGCTGGCCATGGTCAAGCCAAAGTCTTCGGGGTGAATTTCGTATTCGTGGATGCCGCCGTCTTTGTATTCGCCCACCAGCGTGGCGGCGCCGAGCGAGACTTCGTCCATGCCGTCGCGGCCGTACACCACCACGGCATGCTCGGCGCCCAGGCGCTGCAGGGCGCGCACCTGGATGCCCACCAAATCGGGGTGGAACACGCCCATCAGGATGTTCGGCGCATCGGCCGGGTTGGTCAGCGGCCCCAGGATGTTGAAGATGGTGCGCACGCCCAGTTCGCGCCGCACCGGGCCCACGTTCTTCATCGCCGGGTGGTGGTTGGGCGCGAACATGAAGCCGATGCCGGTGTCAGCGATGCAGCGGCTGATGGCCGCGGGCGCCAGCGTCATGGGCAAGCCCAGCGCCTCGAGCACATCGGCACTGCCGCTCTTGCTGCTCACGCTGCGGTTGCCGTGCTTGCTCACGCGCGCGCCGCATGCCGCGGCCACGAACATGCTGCACGTGCTGATGTTGAAGGTGTGCGAGCCGTCGCCCCCCGTGCCGACAATGTCGACCAGGTGCTTTCGATCGGTAACATCGACCTTGGTGGCGAATTCGCGCATCACCTGCGCCGCGGCCGTGATCTCGCCGATGGTCTCTTTCTTCACGCGCAGGCCGATCAGCAGCGCGGCCATCATCACCGGGCTCATCTCGCCGCTCATGATGCGGCGCACCAGCGCCAGCATCTCGTCGTGGAAGATCTCGCGGTGCTCGATGGTGCGCGTCAGCGCTTCGAGGTTGGTGATGGTCATGGTTTCACTTGTTGAAAAAAGCGCGGGTGGCGGCGATGGCGCGGTCAATGCCTGGTGCGTTTACATCGAGGTGGGTCACGAAGCGCAGCCCGATCAAACCCGTGGCCAGCACGCCTTGCGCCCTCAAGTACTCCAACAGGGCTGCCCCCTGGCCGCCGGCCACGTTGACGAAAACAATGTTGGTCTGCGGCGGCACCACTTGCAGCGCAGCGATGCCCGCCAAGCCTTCGGCCAGGCGCGCGGCCAGGGCATGGTCGTCAGCCATGCGCGCCACGTGATGATCGAGCGCATACAGCGCCGCCGCGGCCAGGCCGCCCACCTGGCGCATGCCGCCGCCCAGCATCTTGCGCACGCGGTGGGCACGCTGGATCAATGCGCGCGAGCCCACCAGTGCCGAGCCCACCGGCGCGCCCAGGCCCTTGCTGAAGCAGACCGACACGCTGTCGAAGCCGCGCACCAGCTCGGCCGCGGCAACGCCCTGTTTGACCGCGGCGTTGAACAGCCGCGCGCCATCGAGATGCGTGGCCAGGCCGTGCGCACGCGCCAACGTTGTGGCCGCGTCCACATAGGCCTGCGGCAGCACACGCCCGCCCATGGTGTTTTCCAGCGCCAGCAACCGGGTGCGCGCGAAGTGTTCGTCATCGGGTTTGATGGCGGCTTCAATATCGGCCAGGGCTAACGTTCCGTCTGACTGGTTGGGCAGCGGCTGCGGCTGCACGCTGCCCAGCACGGCCGCGCCACCGGCCTCATAGCGATAGGTGTGCGCACCTTGGCCCACCAAGTATTCATCGCCCCGCGCGCAATGCGCCATGATGGCCGCCAGGTTGCTTTGCGTGCCGCTGGGCATGAACAGCGCCGCTTACTTGCCCAGCAGCGCGGCAATGCGGTCCTGCAGCAGGTTCACCGTGGGGTCGTCACCGAACACATCGTCGCCCACAGGCGCCGCGGCCATGGCCTCGCGCATGCCGGGCGTGGGGCGCGTGACGGTGTCGCTGCGCAAGTCAACCAGACCCTCAACCACGGTCATCAATGCATCTCCAGGAAGTTGCGCAGCATGGCGTGGCCGTGTTCGGTGAGGATCGATTCGGGGTGGAACTGCACGCCTTCCAGCGGCGTGGCCGTGCCGGCCAAGGCGCGGTGGCGCACGCCCATGATCTCACCGTCTTGCGCGGTGCTCGTCACCTCCAGCTCGGCCGGCAGGCTGCTGCGCGCGATCGCCAGCGAGTGATAGCGGATCACCGAAAACTGCCGCGGCAAACCGCGGTACACGCCTTGCTCATCGGTGCTCAGCACATCGACCTTGCCATGCATTTGCGTTTGCGCCCGAACCACTTGCCCACCCAATGCCGCGCCGATGGCCTGGTGGCCCAGGCACACGCCCAGGATGGGCAGCTTGCCGGTGAAATGGCGGATGGCTTCAACGCAAATGCCGGCTTCATTCGGCGAGCAGGGGCCGGGTGACAGCACCAGGTGATCGGGCTTCAGCTCTGCGATGCCTTCGAGCGTGATCTCGTCATTGCGAAACACCTGAACCTCTTGCCCAAGTTCGCCGAAGTACTGCACCAGGTTGAAGGTGAAGCTGTCGTAGTTGTCGATCATCAGCAGCATGTGCGCTCTACCCTATTGATTTCATTGGATGCTTCTTCGGACATCCACGTTTGGTACCCGTTTTGATACCCGCTTTTTCTGTCGCTGGCGAGGCCGGCGCGACGTGCTGGGTGGGGGTCTGAGGCGCCCATGAGGGCGCAATAGGTCGGTCAGGCTGATGGCTTGCGCCAACGCCAACCGAAAAGCGCTGCTGCGATGGCGCACGTGAACATGGCCCTCATTATGGGCCGCCTGGTCGGCACCGCCCTCAGCTATGTCCGGCCGCCCCCCTGTTGTTCGTGGGCGGCGACCTCGGCTGCAAACCGCTCGGATAGCTCGAGCGCCTGCGACTCGGCGAACACTTCCTTCTTCACTGGCGCCTTCCGCAAAATGCTAAGTGCCGACTCGTATGCCGGGCGCAGTTCACTTTGCGTTGGTTCAGCCACCAAGAAGTAGAGCCTGAACGGTTCGGCCGCGTTCGCCACGCTCGTCACTTGACCAAGCCAACGATGCGCTTTCTCCTTGATCGAGTCGGCGTTGGCCAGGTCGAATGACACGGGTGCCAGACAGTGCCACTCGCCGTTCTTCCACGCATGCCTGAACTCGACTTCATCGTCCTGAACCCCGATCGTCTTTCGATCGAAGTGCTTCAGCACCTGCCGTTGCTGCAATGCGCCGCTGAAGTGCCTCCACACGTCGTCGTCGTCCTTGCGGTGAATCGGAGCCTTGGGGTCGTGTAGCGTGACGAAGCGCTCGAACAGTTGAGCCAGCATGGCTTCGGGATCAACCGTCACGCCGGTTCCTGCTTCCGACCATTGCAGAGAGCTGTCGTCTCGCGCCAGTACAGCCCAGGCATAGTCCATCACCGTACCGGTGGATGAGCGCAGTGCGAGTTGGTCGCGTGCCTCCTCGCCGAATCGCTCGAAGCACGCCATCACGTGGCGCATGGATACTCGGAACGAGTCACCGTCGAGCGAGGGAAAAACCGCCTTTAGCCTTGCAAAGTTGGTCCGGCACATCGCGTTGACGAAACGCGACTCAGGTGCAAAGAGGGCGACGCCGACATTGAGAAACTCACCGGTCGCAATGTCATGTACATAGCGCAGAACGGTGTATGTGTATGGGGTTTTCGAAGTCATTTCAGTACCCTCAGGACTTCATGGACGGCCGGCTGGACATGGTCACGCAGGTCCCGGAGAAACGCAATGGCAGCGTCGACCGCCTCCGGCGGCACCGCCCACTCGGGCGGCAATGCCGCACGATACTCCGCCAATCGTTGGTCGTTGATGGCCTCCCAAGCGCCCACAAGGCGAGCGAGGTCCGGCTCCGTGCCTTGAAGCTCTCGCCTGAGCACGTGCTTGTCGGGCCTGGCGGCGGCCTCAAGTGAGCCCGGCTCCCATGGCGGCCTCCAGAACAGCACGCCGTCGATCATTAGCGCAA
>JAYUHT010000003.1:0-7587 GCA_043766725.1 Burkholderiales bacterium
CTAACCGACGGCGAAACGCCCGAGTCCCTGATGGCCAGCCGCGAGATTGCGGCCACTGTCAATGCGGCCATCGATGCGCTGTCTGAAGATCTGCGTCAGGCCATCACACTGCGCGAAATCGAAGGCTTGAGTTACGAGGAAATTGCCGAAGCCATGAACTGCCCCATCGGTACCGTGCGTTCCAGAATCTTCCGTGCCCGCGAAGCCATTGCTGAACGCCTGCGCCCTTTGCTTGATACCCGCAGCGGCCAGCGCTGGTAGGTGCCCCATGCATGCTCAACCCGATTCTTCCAAGCCCACTGGCTCACCGGTGCAGGGGCAACTGCTTTCCAGCGTTGCCGATGGGCAGGCCAATGCTGAACAGCTCGCGCACGCGACACGCCTGTGGCGCGACGACGCTCAGGCCCGTGCCACCTGGCACACGTATCACCTCATCGGCGATGTGCTGCGCAGCGATGAACTCGCGCGCGACCCGGCGCGCGACGTGCAGTTCTTGTCTGCGCTGCGCGGTCGCTTGGCGCTGGAGCCGGCGGTGTTGGCGCCTGTGGCCACTTCGGCTCGGCGCGCGGCATGGCGTTGGCCATCGGCGACTGCGGTGGCGGCAGGTTTCATGGTCGTGGCCGCTGGCGCGCTGTTGCTGCGCCCTGGCTTGCCGGAGCCTCGAAGCCCCGCGCTGGCTCGTGCACCCGGGCAGGTTTTGCCGCCACCTGGCGTGGCAGTGACGGTGGCCACCGGTGTGCAGCCAGTGCCGGCAGGGCAGCTTGGGCTGACCCTCCTGCGCGACGCTCAGTTAGACCGCTATTTGCACGCCCACCGGGCCTTCGGTGCCACCGCGCCGGTGGCGCAACAAGTCGCGGGCCGCCGCGCGCTTGAAACGGTTTCCTTGGGTGTGCTGCCCTCTGCGCCAGTGACACCCGCTGTACCCGGGCAGGCCTCTGGCGCCCAGGCGGCCGCCAGCGGGCGCTGACCACGCATGGGCACCGACATCTGGGCGCGCGTGTGCCTGTGCACGCTGTTCGTTGCAGCGCTGCCTGGGGTAGCCGCGGAATTGCCCGGCCAGACTGGTTCGAGCCAGGTTGCCGGGCTGTTGCAGCGCATTCAAGTGGCGGCACGGGAACGCAGTTATCAAGGCACCCGCGTCAACAGCGTTGGCGCCACACTCACCAGCTCGCGTGTGGCGCACTACCTCGCGGGCGGGCAAGCCTTTGAGAGCGTGGAGCTGCTCGATGGTGAGCCGCACCGCGTTTATCGCCAAGATGATCAGGTGTTGAGCTTGTGGCCACAGCGCCGGTTGGCTGTGCTTGAGCAGCGCACTTTACGGCAGGGCCTGCCCTCGATGCTGCAATCCATCGACCCGCGGGCCGAGGCAAGCTATGACATCAAGGCGCAGGGGCTGGAGCGCGTGGCTGGCCGCGAGGCGCACGTGCTCACCTTTCACCCCCGTGACGAGCACCGGTTCGCGCAGCGCATCTGGGCCGATGTGGCCACGGGCCTGATGCTGCGTGCAGAGGTTCTGGGTGGCCGCGGCGAAGTGTTGGAGGCCAGCATGTTTTCCGATGTGAGCATCGGCACGCGGCCCAGTGGTCAAACCGTGGCGCAAGCGATGCGGCAGCTTGAGGGCTACCAGGTCACGCGCCGCAGCCCACAGACCACGCAACTGGGCGCTGAAGGCTGGGTGATGAGTCTGGCGCTGCCTGGGTTCAGGTTGGCCGATTGCGCCCGCCGCATGCTCGACGCCGAGCCCGGTGCCAAACAGGGCGGACGAAGGCCCGTGCTGCAGGCGGTGTTTTCGGATGGGCTGACGCATGTGTCGATGTTCGTCGAGGCGTATGAGCCCGAACGCCATCACAAGCCGCTGCTCACGCAGATTGGCGCCACCCACACACTGATGCAGCGCCATGCTGGGCAATGGTGGCTCACCGTGGTGGGCGATGTGCCCGCGGCCACGCTGCAATATTTCGCCAAGGCGCTGGAACGTCAGCGCTGAGGCTGCGATCAACGTTGTACCGGCCTGCCTGCACCGCTGTGTGGGCCTTTCATTTTGGAGATGGCATGCACATGAAATTCTTGCGGTTCGGCCTGAGCAAACCGGTTGTGGCCGGTTTGAACCTGGCGCTGGCGTCAGCGGTCTTGGTTGCGGGCCTGATGTTGACGGCCCACCCGAGCCAGGCGCAATCGCGTGAGTTGCCCGATTTCACCGAGCTCGTTGAACGCGTGGGCCCCGCGGTGGTGAACATCCGCACGCTGGAACGCAGGGGGCAAGCTGCGGCGGGCGGCCCGGAACTGGATCCGAACATGGAGGAGTTTTTACGCCGCTTCGGCATTCCGTTGCCTGGTCGGCCAGACCCGCGGCGCGGGCCGCGTGGTGGCGGCGACGACGAGCCGCAACAGCGCGGTGTGGGTTCCGGCTTCATCGTCACGGCAGATGGCTATGTGCTGACCAACGCCCATGTGGTGGAGGGGGCTGATGAAGTCATCGTCACACTCACCGATAAACGCGAATTCAAAGCCCGCACCATCGGCGCTGACCGTCGCACTGACGTGGCCGTGGTCAAGATCGAGGCCACCGGCCTGCCCGTGGCCAAGCTGGGCGACAGCAACCGCGTGAAGGTGGGCGAATGGGTGGTGGCCATCGGCTCGCCCTTCGGCTTTGACAACACCGTCACCGCCGGCATCGTCAGCGCCAAGCAGCGTGACACGGGCGACTACCTGTCGTTTCTTCAGACCGACGTGGCCATCAACCCAGGTAACTCCGGCGGCCCGCTCATCAACATGCGCGGCGAAGTGGTGGGCATCAACTCGCAAATTTTCAGTCGATCTGGCGGGTTCATGGGCATCTCGTTCGCCATTCCGATGGACGACGCGATGCGCGTGTACGAGCAGTTGCGCAGCACGGGCCGGGTGATCCGCGGGCGCATCGGTGTGCAGATTGCGCCGGTCACCAAGGATGTGGCGGAGTCCATCGGCCTGGGCAAAGCGTTGGGCGCTTTGGTGCAAAGCGTGGTGGCTGGCGACCCGGCGGACAAGGCGGGTGTCGAGGCGGGGGACATCATCACCTAGGTCGTCGGCAAGACGGTCGAGAAGTCAGGCGACCTGCCGCGCATGGTGGGTGCCAGCAAGCCGGGCAGCCGGGTCATGCTGCAGTTGTTTCGCCGTGGTGCCACGCGCGAAGTGGCGGTTCAGGTGGCCGAATTCGAACCCGAGCGCACGACACGTCGCGCGCGTGCCGATACGCCCGCTGCGCCGCCTGCGGCCAAGACGGCGTTGGGCCTGGGCGTGTCAGACCTGACCGACGCGCAGAAGCGAGAGCTTCGCCTCAAGGGCGGTGTGAAGGTCGATGCCGTGGACGGCGCTGCCTCCAAGGCGGGCGTCCTCGAAGGCGACATCATTGTCTCGATCGACAACGTGGAGGTCACGGATGCCAAACAGTTCGCGGCCATCAGCGGGAAGGTCGACAAAGCCA
The DNA here is from genome assembly GCA_043766725.1 of Burkholderiales bacterium. Classification (GTDB taxonomy): domain Bacteria; phylum Pseudomonadota; class Gammaproteobacteria; order Burkholderiales; family Burkholderiaceae_C; genus Rubrivivax. The sequence continues at coordinate 3,464 of JAYUHT010000003.1, forward strand.
AGCCAGTGAGCGTGCTGGTACGCCGCGGCGACGCCGTGAACTTCGTCATTATTCGGCCGCCGCGCTGAACCTAGTCTGGTTGCCCGGATGCTTAACAACCCCAAGTGAGCATCTGGGTCTTTCCACAATATGGAATTGAAGCCTCGGTCAAACCCGGCCTGAGTGCCTCGGCAGCGCTGACCTTTGAAGTTAGTAACCTTTTACTTCAAGGCTCAGATCAACAAGATTGCGCTGCGAAGAAACTAGAATCCGTGCCATTGCGGGTTGCTTTAGCCCTGAATTCTGAGCGGCGACACTTGCTTTATGGCTATCCCCAAGATGTTCACAGCGACATGTTCACAACATGTGCATAACATTTTCTGTTGGCACACTGCAACGGCCGGAAAACAAGCATTGGCGCGGGTTTGCGGCCGATCGTTTTGCATACAATGAAGCACCAACAAGCAGTTGCCAAACGTTCTGTTGGAAGGCGCGTCACTCCGTTTGACGTGCCTTTTTTTTATCTTCGGCACGGCGCTTGCGCGCCTTCACATCGCTTCGCGATATGAGCCTTCAATGAAGCGGCTGCGCCGCTTTAGCTTCTATCGCGCGCGTCGCTGCAAGACAGCATGAACCACATCAGAAACTTCTCCATCATTGCCCACATCGATCACGGCAAGAGCACGCTGGCTGATCGAATCATTCAACGTTGTGGTGGCTTGAGTGACCGCGAGATGGAAGCGCAGGTGCTGGACTCGATGGACATCGAGCGCGAGCGCGGCATCACGATCAAGGCGCAGACGGCGGCGCTTGAATACAAGGCCCGCGACGGCCAGGTCTACCAGCTCAACTTGATTGACACGCCTGGCCACGTCGACTTCTCGTATGAGGTGAGCCGTTCGCTTTCAGCCTGCGAAGGTGCGCTGTTGGTGGTGGATGCTTCGCAAGGCGTTGAAGCCCAGACTGTGGCCAACTGCTACACCGCGTTGGAGCTGGGCGTGGAAGTGGTGCCCGTGCTGAACAAGATGGATCTGCCGCAGGCCGACCCCGAGCGCGCCAAGGAAGAGATCGAAGACGTGATCGGCATCGACGCCGAACACGCCATCCCGTGCTCGGCCAAGACCGGCATGGGCTTGGACGATGTCATCGAAGCCGTGATCGCCCGCATGCCCGCGCCACGCGGCAACCCAGTGGGCCCACCGCGCGCCATGATCGTCGACAGCTGGTTCGACACCTACGTGGGCGTGGTGATGCTGGTGCGTGTGGTCGATGGCAGTTTGAGCAAGGGTGAGCGCATCCGCATGATGGCCACCAACACGGTTTACGGCATCGAGTCAATGGGCGTGTTCACGCCGAAATCGGTGTCGCGTGACACGCTCAAGGCCGGCGAGGTGGGCTTCGTCATCTGCGGCATCAAGGAGCTGCAGGCGGCCAAAGTGGGCGACACGCTCACGCTGGAAAAGAAGCTGCCCAACAACGCCGGCCCGGCCACCGAAGCCTTGCCCGGCTTCAAGGAAATCAAGCCGCAGGTCTTTGCAGGCCTGTACCCCAGCGAGGCCAGCGAATACGACCAACTGCGTGACGCGCTGGAAAAGTTGAAGCTCAACGATTCGTCGCTGCGCTACGAGCCCGAAGTGAGCCAGGCGCTGGGCTTCGGCTTTCGCTGCGGCTTCCTGGGCTTGCTGCACATGGAGATCGTGCAGGAGCGTCTGGAGCGCGAGTTCGATCAAGACCTCATCACCACCGCGCCCAGCGTGGTGTACGAGGTGGAGTTGAACGACGGCAGCGTGATGCTGGTGGAGAACCCCTCGAAGATGCCCGACCTGGGCCGCATCAAGGAGATCCGCGAGCCCATCGTCACCGTGCACTTGTACATGCCGCAAGACTCGGTGGGCCCGGTGATGACGCTGTGCAACCTGAAGCGCGGTGTGCAAATGAACATGGCCTACCACGGGCGCCAGGTGATGCTCACCTACGAGCTGCCACTGGCCGAGATCGTGCTCGACTTCTTCGACAAGTTGAAGAGCGTGTCGCGCGGCTACGCCAGCATGGACTACGAGTTCAAGGAGTACCGCGCGGCCGATGTGGTGAAGGTTGACTTGCTCATCAATGGCGACCGCATCGACGCCCTGAGCATCATCGTGCACCGCGTGCAAAGCCAGTACCGCGGCCGCGCCGTGGCGGCCAAGATGCGCGAACAGATTCCGCGCCAGATGTATGACGTGGCCATTCAAGCGGCCATCGGTGCCAACATCATCGCGCGCGAGAACATCAAGGCGCTGCGCAAAAACGTGCTGGCAAAATGCTACGGCGGTGACGTCTCCCGCAAGCGCAAGCTGCTTGAAAAACAAAAAGCCGGCAAGACGCGCATGAAGCAGATCGGCACCGTCGAGGTGCCTCAAGAGGCCTTCCTGGCCATACTTCGGGTGGACGATTAATGAGTGCCTTGACTGCCGTTCTGTATGGCTGCCTGCTCGTATACCTGGGCGGCTGGTACATGGGCTTTTGGATGGGCAACTTTGCCCTGCTGCTGTTCTTGCTCACGGTGGTCACGCTGGGCTACTGGCTGGCTGAGCGTTTTATCTTCAAGCCGCAGCGTGAAGCCCAGGCCGCCGCGCTCGAAGTGCAAGACGCGCAGCGCCGCCAGAGCCTGGCCAAGATGGGCATCGACAAGGTCGACGGCGATGTGGCGCAGGCCCGCAGCGCTTTGCTCGCGCAGCCCTGGTGGCTCGATTGGACGGCGGGGCTGTTCCCGGTGATCCTGGTCGTCTTCCTGCTGCGCTCGTTCCTGTTCGAACCGTTCAAGATTCCATCGGGTTCGATGATCCCCACGTTGCATGTGGGCGATCTGATCCTGGTGAACAAGTTTCACTACGGGGTGCGCCTGCCGGTGATCAACAAAAGGATCATCGCCAACAACGACCCCCAACGCGGCGACGTGATGGTGTTTCGCTACCCCGTCGATCCGCGGCAGGATTACATCAAACGCGTGGTCGGCCTGGCGGGCGACGAAATCAGCTACATCAACCAGAAGCTCAGCATCAACGGCCAACCGGTGCCAGAGCTGCCCCAGGGCGAGTTCTACGATGAAGACACGCGCCGCTACGCGCCGATGTTCCGTGAAACGCTGGGCAAGGTGCAGCACAGCATCTTGGTCGATGTGAACCGGCCTTCGTACTTCGGCATCGATGAAAAGCGCTTTCCCTTGCATGAGAACTGCCGCTACACCGCCGAAGGCGTGACGTGCAAGGTGCCGGCAGGGCACTACTTCATGATGGGCGACAACCGCGACAACTCGCAAGACTCGCGTTTCTGGGGCTTCGTTCCCGATGAAAACATCGTAGGAAGGGCCTTCTTCGTTTGGATGAACTTCGGCAACCTCGGCAGAATCGGCGCGTTCGATTGACCAACACCCGTGTCCTGCACGGCTACAGCCGCCATGAACCAGCCAGCCAACCGCCCGGTGCGCCGCATGCAAAGGGGTGTGACCATGTTCGGCCTCATCTTCTGGGCCGTGTTGATCGGCTTCTTCGCCTACGTGGCGGTGCGCGTGCTGCCCACAGTGAACGAGTACCTCACGGTGCAGCGCCTGGTCGACAAAGTGGCCGCTGCGGCACCGGCCTCGGTGCCCGAGGCGCGCGCTGCTTTCGACAAGCTCAAGGAAATCGAGTTCTCGGTGCAGAGCATTTCGGGCAGCGATCTCGAGATCACCAAAGAGGGCGAGAAGGTGGTGATCAAGTACGCGTACTCGAAAGAGATTCCGCTTGGCGGGCCGGCCTCGCTGTTGATCCGCTACAACGGCCGTGGCACGGCAGGAGCACGCCGCCGACGAGGTTGAGGTCGAAGTTTGCGCGCCAGTCTTCGAGCGCGATGCCCTCGAAGCCGCGCTCCGCTGTGACCGTCACGCGCGCATCGTTGCCGCCCGCCGCGTTGACAAGAATCGTCGGCTCGCCGAACTCCGCGACGACCGCCGAGTGCGCCTCACTGAGCGAGGCGCATTCCATCGCATCCACGCTGAAAAACTGCGCGCGTCCGCCGGCGGCGCGGATCGCTTTCGCCCGCGCCTCGCCGCGTTCCGCGCTGCGGCCGAGCACGGCCACCTGCGCGCCCGCTGCGGCCAGGCCGTCGGCCAGCGCGCCGCCGAG
>JAYUHT010000004.1:0-7575 GCA_043766725.1 Burkholderiales bacterium
ATTCGCGCCGTGGGTCCCAAGACCCTGGTGCCGGGTGACTTGCAGGCCATGGGCGTGCGCGTGTGCCACGACATGGCCGAAGGCATCAAGGGGGCCGACGTGATCATCATGCTGCGCCTGCAAAACGAGCGCATGAGCGGCGCCATGCTGCCCAGCGCGGCCGAGTTCGCCAAGGTCTATGGCTTGACGGATGAGAAGCTCGCGCTGGCCAAGCCCGATGCCATCGTCATGCACCCAGGCCCCATCAACCGCGGCGTTGAGATCGCCACCGCGGTGGCCGATGGTGCGCACAGCGTGATCCTGCCGCAGGTCACCTTCGGCATCGCGGTGCGCATGGCGGTGATGTCGATCATCGCCGGCAATGAAGCGTAAACACCAAGCATGAAGATCCTGATTCGCAACGGCCGCGTGATCGACCCGGCCAGTGGCCGCGACGAGTTGGCTGATGTGGCCATTGCGTCGGGCCGCATCGTGCGCATCGGCCAGTTAGATGCCGGCTTCACGCCGCAGCGGATGATTGATGCAGCCGGTTGCGTTGTCGCGCCGGGCCTGGTTGACCTGGCCGCGCGCCTGCGCGAACCGGGCAACGAGCACCAGGGCATGCTCGAAAGCGAACTCAACGCGGCCGCGGCCGGCGGCATCACCAGCCTGGTGTGCCCGCCCGACACCGACCCCGTGCTCGACGAACCCGGCCTGGTGGAAATGCTCAAGTTCCGCGCCCGCAAGTTGAGCCGCTGCCGGCTGTTCCCGCTGGGTGCCCTGACGCGCGGCCTGCAAGGCGAGGTGTTGACCGAGCTGGTGCAGCTCAGCGAAGCCGGCTGCGTCGGTTTTTCGCAGGCCGAAGTGGCCGTGGCCGACACCTTGGTGCTGCTGCGCGCGCTGCAATACGCCGCCACCCACCAGCACAGCGTGTGGCTGCGACCACAAGACGCCTTTTTGGGGCGCGGCGTGGCGGCCAGCGGCGCGGTGGCCACGCGGCTGGGGCTGGCCGGCATTCCGGTAGCGGCCGAGGTGCTGGCGCTGCACACCATCTTCGAGCTGGTGCGTGCCACGGGCGTGCGCGTGCACCTGTGCCGCCTGAGCAGTGCGCGCGGTGTGGCCTTGGTGCGCGCGGCCAAGGCAGAAGGTTTGGCCATCACGGCTGACGTGAGCATCAACTCCTTGCACCTCACCGATGTGGACATCGGCTACTTCAACGCCGCCATGCGCCTGAACCCGCCGCTGCGCCAGGGCGCAGACCGCGACGCGCTGCGGGCCGGACTGGCCGACGGCACCATCGATGCGCTGGTGAGCGACCACAACCCGGTGGATGAAGACGCCAAACACCTGCCCTTCGGCGAAGCCGAACCCGGTGCCACGGGGGTGGAGTTGCTGCTCAGCCTGGGCCTGAAGTGGGGCGCCGATATCGGGTTGAGCCTGCCGCAGACCCTGGCCCGCATGACCTGCCACCCGGTGCGTGTGCTGGGCGATGCGCTGGGCTCGCTGGCGGCCAGCGCCGGGCAACTGGTGGAGGGCGGCGTGGCCGATGTGTGTGTGTTCGACCCGCAAGTCGAATGGATGGTTAAGCCGCAGGCCCTGCTCAGCCAGGGCAAGCACACGCCCTTCGCCTTTGCCCACACCGGCATGGCCATGCCGGGGCGCGTGCGGGCCACATTGGTGGCCGGCGTGCTGGCGTACGAAGCGATCTGATTCCGCCAGGCCAGCGCCGCCGTAGCCCGACCTTTGCCCGATGCGCCATCTGCAAGCCCTTTGGCGCCTGGCCGCCGTGCTGGCCCATGTGCTGCACGGCATGGCCGTGGTCGGCTTCACCTGGCGCCACGCCGACGCGGCGCAACGCGAAGCGCGCATCGCCTGGTGGTCGGGCAAATTCCTGCGCCTGCTCGGCGTTCGCCTGCGCGCCAGCGGCGGCTTCAAGCCGGGTGCCTGCCTGCTGGTGGCCAACCATGTGTCGTGGCTGGACATCCTGGCCATCCATGCCGTGCACCCGCGCGCGCGCTTTGTGGCCAAGGCCGATGTGCGGCACTGGCCGCTGCTGGGCTGGCTGATCGGCGCCACCGGCAGCTTGTTCATCGAACGCGAACGCAAGCGCGATGCACTGCGCGTGGTGCACCAAATGGCCGCGGCGCTGGAGGGGGGCGATTGCGTGGCCGTGTTCCCTGAAGGCACCACCGGCGCGGGGCTGCCGCTGCTGCCCTTTCATGCCAACTTGCTGCAAGCCGCCATCGCCACCGCCACGCCGGTGCAGGCGCTGGCGCTGCGCTACGAAGACGCGCACGAGCGCTTCAGCCCGGCGCTGTTGTGGCTGGGCCAGACCACCTTGGCGCAAAGTGTGTGGGCCACGCTGAACGGGCGCCAGCTCACCGCGGTGATCGAAGTCATGCCACCGCGCCGCAGCGACCACGCCGACCGCCGCGCTCTGGCGGCATCCTTGCGCGACGACATCACCACCGCGCTGGCGGGCCCACCATGATCGAACAGCTGCTGGCGTTTTCAGATGAAGCCGTGCTGGCCGGTGGCCTGGCCGCCGCGCTGGGCTGCCCGCTGGCGCTGGTGGGCCGGCATGCCTTCCCCGATGGTGAAAGCAAGCTCACCGCGCCCGCGCAATTGCCGCCGAACGTGGCCGTGTTGCGCGGCCTGCACCAGCCCAATGACAAGCTGGCCGAATTGCTGCTGCTGGCACCCGCCTGCCGCGAACTGGGCGCACGCCGGCTCACGCTGGTCAGCCCCTACCTGGCCTACATGCGCCAGGACATGGCCTTCAACCCGGGCGAGGTGGTGAGCCAGCGCCACCTGGGCGCGCTGCTGGCGCACTCGTTCGATGCGGTGGTGACGGTGGACCCGCACCTGCACCGCATTCAAAGCCTGGCCGAGGTGATGCCGGGGTGTCACGCGCAGGCCTTGACGGCGGCCGAGCTGTTGGGCGCCTGGGCGGCGGCACATTGCCAAGCGCCCTTGTTGCTGGGCCCGGATGAAGAAGCCGCCCAGTGGGTGGCCCGCGCCGCGGCCTCGCTGGGCCTGGAGCATGGCGTGTGCCGCAAGCTGCGCCGTGGCGACCGTGATGTGAGCGTGAGCCTGCCGGCGCTGCACTTCGCCGGGCGCGAGGTGGTGTTGATCGACGACGTGGCCAGCACCGGGCGCACCTTGGTTGAAGCCGCGCAGGCCGTGCTGGGGGCCGGTGCGCGCAGCGTGGACGTGGCCGTGACCCATGCGTTGTTCGTGGGCGATGCGCTGGGCGAACTGGCCCGCGCCGGCGTGCGCCATGTCTGGAGCACCGACAGCGTGCCGCATGGCAGCAACGTGGTCAGCCTGGTGCCGCTGCTGGCCGCGGCACTGCGCCAGCCGTGACGCGCAGTACAGACGCGCAGTACAGACGCGCAGTACCGACGCGCCAGCCTTGAAGGGCTGCCGCTACTTCAAGGCCTGAACCGCGGCCAGGCGCTCGGCGCCAAAGGTCTTGGCGAAGTCGGCGTAGGCGCCGTCCACCGCCTGGCGGAAGGCCGGCTGCGAGACCTTGGCCACCACCTTCACGCCGTTGCGCTTCATCACGGCCAGATGCTGGCGATGCTCGCGCCCGGCCGCGGCGCGGTGCACCGTGGCGGCCTTGGCCGCCGCAGCGGCGAACACTTTGCGATCGGCCGCGGACGCTTTGTCCCAGGTGGCGGCAGACAGCGCCAACAGGGCCGGCACATAGGCATGGTTGGTCAGCGTGACGTGTTTTTGCACGCGAAAGAACTTGGCCGCGTCCATGGTGGCGATGACATGTTCCTGGCCATCGAGCGTGCGCTTTTCCAGCGCGCCGTAGACCTGCTCGAAGGGCAGGCTCACCACCTCGGCGCCCAGCGCCTTGAAGCCGGCCTGAATGGGGGCGGAGTCTTGCGTGCGCAGCTTCAGGCCTTTGAAGTCAGCCGGCGTGACCACCGCGCGCTGGCTGTTGCTCACATGGCGAAAACCTTGTTCCGTCCAGGCCAGGCCAACGATCTTGTGCGCTTGCAGCTTGGCGATGAGTTCCTTGCCCAGCGGCCCGGCCAGCGCCTTGCGCGCATGGGCCAGGTCGCGGAACAGGAACGGCACTTCGACGATGCCGACCTCGGGCACCTTGCCCACCAGGCCCGCGGCGCTGACATGGGCCGCGTCGAGCGTGCCTTGTTGCAGCGCGTCGGCCAACTCGGCCTGCGCGCCTTGTGACGCGCCCGTGCCGGCGCAGCGGTAGCGGCCCTTGCTGCCCTTCATCACCTGCGCACAAAAGGCCTGCATGCTCTGACCCAATGGCGAATCGGCCGCGCTGGCGTGACCCACCTTGAGCGTGGTCTGCGCGCTGGCGGCGCCGGGCAGCACCAGGCCCAAGGCCAGGCTGAAGGCCAGGCCGATGGCTTGAGTCAAACGTTGCAAGGTCATGAAACGGTCTCCGGTTGATCGCCGCATTGCAGCATGTTGGGCGTGGTTCGGGCAATCGGCAGCAACACGGGCCGCCGCACAAATCAGGCCTTGCCTTGGTTGGCCACCGCCGCGGCAGCGGCTTCGGCGGCCGCGGCGTCACCCAGGTAATAGCGCCGCAGTGGCTTGAGCTGGGCATCGAGCTCATAGACCAGCGGAATGCCGTTGGGGATGTTCAGGTTGACGATGTCGGCGTCGCTGATGCCATCGAGGTGCTTGACCAACGCGCGCATCGAGTTGCCATGGGCGGCCACCAGCGGGCGCTGGCCGGCGCGCAAGGCCGGCGCCAGCACATCGTTCCACCAGGGCAGCACGCGCTCGACGGTGTCTTTCAGGCATTCCGTCAGCGGCACCTGGGCCGCGTTCAGGCCGGCATAGCGCAAGTCGTTGCGCTCGCAGCGGGCATCGGTGGCGGCCAACGGTGGCGGCGGGGTGTCGTAGCTGCGGCGCCAGATGAGCACTTGCTCAGCGCCGTATTGGCGTGCCGTCTCGGCCTTGTTCAGGCCTTGCAAGGCGCCGTAGTGGCGCTCGTTGAGCCGCCATTCGTTCACCACCGGCAGCCAGGTGCGCTGCATGGCATCGAGCGCATGCCACAGCGTCCAGATCGCGCGCTGCAAGACCGAGGTGTAGGCCACATCGAACTCAAAGCCGCCTTCGCGCAACAGCCGCCCGGCTTCGCGCGCCTGGGCCACGCCGGTGCCGGTGAGCGGCACGTCGGTCCAGCCGGTGAAGCGGTTTTCCAGGTTCCAGGTCGATTCGCCGTGGCGAACGAGCACGAGTTTGTACATGGGTGCGAGGTGGCCAGAGTGGGTGCGGGCAACGGGCGATGCTGGCAAAAAGGGTCGGAATTCTATAATCCGCGCTTTTGCAACCTGAGCAGCCCACGCCGTGAATTTCTTCGTTGAGAACTGGATGTTGATCCTCCTGGCCCTGACCTCGGGCGGCCTGTTGGCCTGGCCGGTGCTGTCCAAGGGCGGCGGCATGGGTGCGGTGTCGGCCACCGAGGCGGTGCGCCTGATCAACCGCGAGAAGGCCGTGCTCATCGACGTGAGCGAGCCCGCCGAATTTGCCGCTGGCCACGCCGCCGGCGCGCGCAACGTGCCACTGGCCGGCCTGGCAGGCGCCAAGGCCTTGCCCACGAACAAGACCTTGCCCGTGGTGCTGGTGTGCCCCACCGGCACGCGCGCGCGCCGCGCGGCGGCGCAGTTGCGCGCCGCGGGCCATGAAAAGGCCAGCGCGCTGGCCGGCGGCCTGGCGGCGTGGCGCGAAGCGAGCCTGCCGGTTGAAAGGGCTTGACGCGCAGCGCCAACGCGGCGCGCGGGCCCGCGCCAGAATCCGCCCGCTTTGCAACCTGATGAGGATCTCTGCATGAATGCAGTGCGCATGTACACGACCCAGACCTGCCCCTATTGCGTGCGCGCCAAGGCCTTGCTGGCGCAGCGCGGCGTGGCGCAGATCGAAGAGATCCGCATCGACCTCGACCCCGTGCAGCGTGACCAGATGATGGCCAGCACTGGGCGGCGCACCGTGCCGCAAATCTTCATCGGCGCCACCCATGTGGGCGGGTGTGACGAGCTGATGGCTCTGGACCGCAACGGCGGCCTGGCGCCGCTGTTGGCCGGGACATAATCCGCCCCTTTTTTCAAGCCTTACCCGCGCGCCCTTCGGCGCCGGGCGCCACGTTCAAACCGAAAGCCCCGCACCATGGCCGAAGCCGACCTGACCCCCGTGTTCCAGATCCAGCGCATGTACTTGAAAGACCTGTCGCTGGAACAGCCCAATTCGCCGCAGATCCTGCTTGAGCAACAAGCCCCGGCGGTAGACATCAACCTGTCGATGGGCGCGCAGAACGTGGCCGACGGCATCTTCGAAGTGACGGTGACGGCCACGGTCACCACCAAGGTTTTGGACAAGACGCTGTTCCTGGTTGAAGCCAAGCAGGCCGGCATCTTCGAGATTCGCAACGTTCCAGAAGAGCAGATGCAGGGCATCGTGAGCATCGTGTGCCCGCAGATGATCTACCCCTACCTGCGCGCCATCGTGTCCGACGTGTGCACGCGCGCCGGCTTCCCGCCTATCTTGCTCACGGAAGTGAACTTCCAGGCCATGTTCGAGGCGCAGCAGGCGCAGGCCCCTGCGGTGGGCGGCAACGGCGCGTCGCGCATCATCACCAGCGCTTGAACGGCACCAGCCGCGCTGCACCAGCGCTGCGGCCATGAACATCACCATCCTCGGCGCCGGCGCCTGGGGCACCGCCCTGGCAGTGGCCGCCGCGGCGCGCCATGAGGTGGTGTTGTGGGCGCGCGATTCGGCCCAGGCGGCAGCGCTGAACGCGCAGCGCGGCAACCAGCGCTACCTGCCAGGCGTGGCCTTGCCACCAGCGCTGCGCATCAGCGCGGACTTTTCGACCACCGTGTCGCATGCACAAAGCGGTTTGGCGATCATCGCCACGCCGATGGCGGCGTTGCGCGAAGTGTTGAACGCCCTGCCGGCGCAGCAACCCGTGTGGTGGCTGTGCAAGGGCTTCGAGCAGGGTACGCAGCAACTCGGCCATGAAATCGCGCGCGAGCTGGGGCGCGCGGCGCCGTGCGGCGTGCTGTCGGGCCCGAGCTTCGCCATCGAGGTGGCGCGCGGCCAACCCACCGCGCTGGTGGCGGCCAGCGCCGACGCCGCGTGGCGCGAGCAGGCCGTGGCCGCGCTGCACGGCGCGCACTTGCGCGTCTACACCAGTGCCGACCTGGTGGGGGTGGAAGTGGCCGGGGCGGTGAAGAACGTGCTGGCGATTGCAACCGGCATGGCCGACGGTCTGGCTGCAGGTGGCGGCGTGGGGGCGCCAGGGTTGAATGCACGTGCCGCGCTCATCACCCGCGGCCTGGCCGAAATGACGCGCCTGGGCGTGGCCCTGGGCGCGGCACCGGCGACGTTCATGGGCTTGTCGGGCCTGGGTGACCTGGTGCTCACGGCCACGGGCGAGTTGTCGCGCAACCGCCGCGTGGGCTTGCTGCTGGCGCAAGGCCTGAGCCTGCCCGAGGCGCTGGCGCAACTGGGCCATGTGGCCGAAGGCGTGGCCAGCGCGGCGGCCGTGCTGGCACGGGCGCGGGCCTGCGGCGTGAGCATGCCCATCACCGAAGAAGTGGTGGC
>JAYUHT010000005.1:0-7573 GCA_043766725.1 Burkholderiales bacterium
CAGCGGCACCTGGTGCGAACGCCAACTGCCTTCAACCGCCTGGCCGGCCACAAACTTCGGCCCGGTCCAGCCCTTGGGCGTGCGCAACACGATCATCGGCCAGCGCGCGCGGGCCGGCGGCTGGCCCGGCGCACGCGAACGCGCCTCGAACTGGATGTGGCGGATCTGCGCCAGCGCGGCATCGAGCGCGGCGGCCAGCGCCTGGTGCACCCGGGGCGGGTCGTCGCCTTCAACGAAGGTCGGCTCATGGCCGCAGCCGCGCATCAGGTCGCGCAGTTCCTCTTGGCTGATGCGCGCCAGCACGGTGGGGTTGGCGATCTTGTAGCCGTTCAGGTGCAGGATCGGCAGCACCGCGCCGTCGCACGCGCGGCGCAAGGTGTCGGGGTTCAGCGGGGCCTGCATGGCGCGCGAGGTTTGTGCGCTCAATTCCAGCGCCCGTTGCGCCCGCCCGCGCTGTAGCGGCCCGCGCCCAGCAAAACCAGCGCCAATGCGGTGGCCAGGTAGAAGCCCTGGAGTTCGAGCGCCCAGCCGCCGCTGGCCGACAGGCTGCCAAGTTGTGCGCGGTGCATCAGCGCCACCGCCACCACCATGTTGATCACGATCACGCCGGCGGCCGCGCGCGTGAACAGCCCAATGATCAGCAACGACGGCGCAACCACTTCACCGATGTAGACCAAGTAGCCCAGCGCGGCGGGCAACCCGGTCTTGGCCACCGCGCCCAGGATGGGGTCGATGCCAGCGCTGACTTTGGCAATGCCGTGCAACAGCATCAGGCCACCCAGTACCAAGCGCAGCAGCAGCTTGCCGCTGTCGTCGAGAGGGCCATCGGTGTGCGCCATGTAGGCGCTGGGGCGGCGGCTTGCGGCAGTGGCCATGTCAGTGCCGCCCGGCCGCCCGAAGGCACTGATCGCCCCCTCGCGGGCCAGGAGCGAAGCGGCGTGGGGGTTGTTTCATCCTAGCTCCAGGAGGTCGTGGTTGTTGGGTGCGCGGCCTGGTGGGCCGGCGCAGGGGCTACTTCTTGCGCTCCTTGCCAGCGTCGCCGCCATCGTCACCATGCTGGCTCCGGCCCTTGTCTTTGTCTTTGTCTTTGTCTTTGTCATGGCCCCTGCCCCGGCCCGGGTGGTCGTCGCGCCCGTGGCCCGGCGGCTGGCGCGACGCGGGCGGGTCGGCGCGCGAGTCGCGCTGCGGCGGGGCCTCGCGTGGCGGCAATGCGGCGCGTGGGGGCGAGTGCTCCACGGGCTGGCGCACGCTGCCATCGCGAACTGGATAGCGGGCTTCGTGGCGCGGTTCGGGTTGGTAGCGCGGCTGGTATCTGTAGTGCCGACCCTGCAATTCGCGCTGCTGATCGGCCTGCGGGTAGCGCTCGCCTGAGTACTGCCGCTGGTAGGTGGGCAGGGGTGCAGGCGCGGGCATGTTGCGGCGATCCCAGCGATCCCAGCCGCGGCGCTGGCGTGACCAGTCGTTGCCCCAATGCTCGCCCCAGCGCGGCGGCGCCGCGGTCTGCCAGCCCTGAAAGTAGCGCGGCGGGTCGCGGTAGTAGCGCACCGGAATTCGCAGCACGTACAGCGGCACGGCGTGCGCCGGCACGGCGTACCACGGGCCGTCGTACCAGGCGCTTGAGTACCAGTCGTCCTGTTGGAAGACCCAGTAACGGCCGTCGTAGAAGAAGTAGTTCGCCTGCAAGGCCGGGGCGTAGTACACGGGGTAGTTGGGCACGCGCACGAACTGCGGATACGCCGGCAGGTTGATGCCGATGTTCACACCGGGCAAGGCCACGCCGATGCTGACTTGCGCGCCATGGGCGCTGAACCACGACACCGCGAATGCCAGCGCCAGCGCCAGCGCGAGGGCGGTTTGACGCAGTGGGCGCAGTGGGCGCAGAGGATGCAGCGGGTGCAGGAAAGGGGTCATGGTCGATCGTGGTTCGCCCCAGCAGCCCGGTCTGTGCGCTGGCGCACGCATGCTTGTTGGTGCACCCGCGGGCTCACTGCGCGCTTTGGGTGTCGCCGTCAAACACCAGGCTGAAGCTCAGCGCAATGAACACGCCCAGGCACAAGGCGGCGAGCACGTCCGACGGCCAGTGCACACCCAGCACCAGGCGCGACAGCGCCACCAGAGCGGCCCAGGGCAGCGCAATGGCCACCCCCGCGCGCCCGACGTGCGGCCACACCCGCACCACGCACAGCGCAGCGGCGGTGGCGAAGGCCGCGCTGGCCAGCGTGTGGCCGCTGGGGAAGCTCGACCCCCAATACCACTGCGTTGACCACAGCGCGGGCCGCTCGCGCATAACCAGCATCTTGAGGGCGTAGATCAGCAAGGTGGCGCTGAGCATCGTGGCGGCCATCAGCCAGGCTTCGCGTGGGCGCTTGGCCAGCCCCAGCGCAGCCACCATGGCCAGGGTGGCGGGCAGCAGAAAGGTCGCCGCGCCGCTTTGCGTGAGCACGCTGAAAAAGCCGGTCAGTGACGCCGGCACCAGCCCGCGCAGCCACCACAGCAAGGCGGTATCAACCGGCCCGGACTCCTGGCTCAGCACGTCTTCGATCAGCTTGATGGCGGTCATCGCCAACACCAGCGCGCCCAGCACGCTCAGGCGGCGGCGCTTGAGTTGCGCCGCCCAATCAGGTTGGCGCCAATGCGCATAGGCGCCGAGCAGGCGGTAGGCGCCGTAAGTGAAAAAGGCCAGTTTGGCCAAGTCGGCCAGGATCTCCAGCCACAGCGGCCAGCGGCTCACCAGGCAACACCCGCCGCGCAACCCACCGCGCCGGCCGGGCCGCTTTTGCCCGAAGCCTCAGGCGCGTCGCCCGAGCAACTTTCGTTCAGCCAAAGAAAAAGTACGCAATCACCAAAACGATGGCCGGTATGCCCAGCACCCAGCCGATCAAATACTTGCCCATGACGCACTCCAAACGTTGTGAGCCGCCAGCGTAGAGGCCATGCCGCGCGCCGTCTCCGGGCCGGCGCCGGGTGCGGGCGTAGGACTACGGCGCTTCTTGGCGCCGGCCGAACGGTGGGCCGGGTGCAACGCGCGTTCACGCCACCAGCGCAAAGTCGATATAGCCGCGTTCCACGTCGGTCGCCACCAGCTCCACCTGCACGCGCTGGCCGATGTCGATTTCATCCACGCGACCATCCAGCTTGCCTTCAACCGGCGGGTTGAAAGTGCGCACCCAGGTGTTGCCCTTGGAGTGGCCGGTGACGATGGCGTCATAGCGCTGGCCGATGTGCGCTTCAAGCAGCAGGGCCGCTTCGCATTTGCGCAATTTGCGCTCGACCTTCTGCGCCGCGTCTTCCTGCTGGCTGCAATGCGCCGCCAGCGCGGCCAGCTCGGCCACGCTGTAGGGCGGCGCGCTGCCGGCTAACACGCACTTGAGCAGGCGCGACGTGATGAGGTCCGGGAAGCGCCGGTTCGGTGCCGTGGAGTGGGTGTAGTCGCGCAGTGCCAGGCCGAAGTGGCCCACTGGGGCGGTGCCGGGTTGCTCGACCACGTACTCGCCCGAACCCATCAGCTTGACGATGACCAGCGACAGGTCCGGAAAGCGCAGTGGGTCAGCCTGGCGGCGCTTGGCCAGAAAGACTTCGAGCGCGCGCGCATCGGGTTCGCTGGGCAGCGCGTCGCCAAACTTGCGCGCCACCTCAACAATGCGCTGCCAGCGTTCGGGCGAGCGCACCACGCGGCGCAGCGACGTGGCGCCGCGCTCGGCCAGAAAACGTGCGCTGGCCTGGTTGGTGGCGATCATGAACTCCTGGATCAACTGGCGCGCGCGGTTTTGCACCTGCTGGCGAATGGCGACGACACGCTCGCCTTCGTACACAGCGCGCGGCTGCAGGGTTTCGAATTCGAGCGCGCCTTCAGTGCGGCGGCGCGCGCGCAGCCGCTGGGCCACCTCGTCCTGGTTGCGCAGTTGCTGCTCCAGGCCCGGCACCGCCGCTGCCGCCGGTGGCAGCGGCGCACCGCCGTCGAGCCACGCCGCCAGCGCGTCATACGCCAGCTTGGCCTTGTTGTGCACCCGGGCGCGCTGCACCGTGGCGTGCGTGAGCGTGGCGTCGGCGGCGATGGTGAGGGTGGTGACGACGGCCAACCGCTGCTGCCCGGGGTTGAGCGAGGTCAGGTCGGTGGACAGGCGCTCGGGCAGCATCGGGAAGATGCGCGCGGCGGTGTAGACGCTGGTGGTGTTGTGGCGCGCATGGTCGTCGATCGGCGTGCCCTGGGCCACCAGCACGTCCACATCAGCCACCGCCACCAATACCCGCACCACGCCGAGCGGCAGCAGCTCGCAGACGGTGAGCTGGTCGAGGTCGCGCGAATCGTCGTTGTCGATCGAACACCAGGGCAGCGCGCTGAGGTCGGCCACGCCAGTGGCAGCCCCGGGCGGTGCCGCCGCGCCAGTGCCTTCAAGGCGCGCCAGTTGCTGCGCCACGGCAGGTGAAAACTCCGGTTCCAGGCCGCGCTCGACCATGGTTTCGGTGGCAATGCGCACCAGGTCGGCACGGCGGGAGGCGCTTGGGCGGTTCATCGGCAGGGCCTTTCGTTTCAGGTTTTGGTGCAGCGCGCCGCGCCTGGCAGCGCAGCGTGCAGCGCGGCGTCACGCCTCGGCAGGATAGGCCCGCTGGCCGCGCCATCGCCAAACGTCGCGCGGGCGAGCGGCGCACCCGCCACCCATTGCAGTTGAAACCCAGGCGCGCGGCGCTGCAACGGGTGCGATATCCGGCGCCATGGTTCGACCTGTCGCACATCGAGTTGCGCGTCACGGCAGTGGCCAGTGGTGCCGAGTGCGCCGACGTGATGGCGCGCGAGACGATCGACCTGGTGATCTCGCTGGCCACCGTGGCCTGCGCGCTGGCGCGGCGCAACAGCGCGCGGATGCGGGCCAGCAATTCGCGCGGGCTTGGAACGCTTCGCCGCCGTGCGCACGGTGCCCGACTACCCCATGGCCGTCGTCGTCACGCGCGACGTCGATTTGGCGTTGGCGCCGTGGCGCACGCAGGCCCTGGGCACCGCGGCGCTGACGCTGGCCCTGGGCCTGCTGGCAGCGCTGCTGTTGGCGCTGGTGCTGGGCCAATTGCGCCGGCTGCTGGCCGCGCGCGAATCCCTCGCCGCGTCGCAGGAACGGTTCGCACTGGCCGTGGCCGGCTCCGACGACGGTGTCTGGGATTGGGACTACAAGGCCGGCCTGGCTATGAATGCGAGTACCGCGTGCGCCATGACGACGGCCGCTACCGCTGGGTGCGCATTCGCGCGATGTGCACGCGCGACGCCCAGGGCCGGCCGATCCGCATGGCCGGCTCGGTGAGTGACATTGACGCGCGCAAGCGCGCCGAAGAGGCCCTGCGCGAAAGTGAAGCGCAAAAGGCGCTGGCGGTGGCCGGCTCAAACGACGGCATCCTGTACTGGGACATCGTGCACGACCCGCCTGTACTGCTCGCCGCGCGCGCTGCGCATCGCCGGCGTCGAGTCCGAGCTGGCCATGCGCCCGCGGGCCGAGTGGCTGGCCATGATGCAGTTGCACCCCGAAGACGTGCCGCGCTACGCCAACGACCTGCGCACCACGCTGCAAGGCGAGGCCAAGGTACGCGAAAGCGAGTACCGCCTACGCCAGAGCGACGGCCATTACCGCTGGGTGCAGATGCGCGGCATCTGTTTGCACAATGAGGCGGGGCAGCCGGTGCGCTGGGGCGGCTCGATCAGCGACATCGACGCGCGCAAGCGCGCCGAGCAAGCCTTGCGCGAGTCGGAGCAGCGCTACCAGTTGGCCGTGGCCGGCTCGAACCAGGGCTTGTGGGACTGGGACTTGGCGGCCGACACCGTGTTCTTCTCGGCCCGCGCGCAGGAATTGGTGGGCGATCTGCCCGGCGAGCCGACCCGCCCGCGGCGTGAATGGACCGCCCGCTGGGACTGCCACCCCGACGACCTGCCCACGGTGCGCCGGGCGCTGTCGGCCTACTTGCGCGGCACGGACATGCTGTGGGAAGTGGAATACCGGCTGCGCCACCGCAATGGCCAGTGGCACTGGTACCGCGACCGCGGCGTGGCGCTGCGCGACGCCTGCGGCCGCCCCTACCGCATGGCCGGCTCGCTGGAAGACATCACCGAGCGCAAGCACGCGCAGGCGGCGCGCGAACAACTCGAAGGGCAGTTGCGCCAGGCGCAAAAGCTCGAAGCCATCGGCACGCTGGCCGGCGGCATCGCGCACGAGTTCAACAACATCCTGGCCGCGATCCTGGGCTATGGCGAAATGGCGCAGCACGAGCGTGTGCCGGTGCATGTGCAGTCGGTGGTTAACGAAGCGCTGGAGCAGATCACGGCTTCATTGCCGGCGGGCATCACCCTGCAACGCGAGCTGGCGGCCGGCGACGCGGCGGTCTTGGGCGACCCGACGCAAGTGCACCAGGTGGCGCTGAACCTGTGCGCCAACGCTGTGCAGGCCATGCCGCACGGCGGCACGCTCACGGTGGCGGTGCACAACGTGGTGCTGCGCGAGCCGCTGCTGGTCACCACCAGCCGGCTGCAGGCAGGTTCGTATTTGCGCCTGGTGGTGGGCGACAGCGGCGTGGGCATTGCGCCGCGCGTGCTCGAACGCATCTTCGACCCGTTCTTCACCACCAAGGAGATCGGCGTGGGCACCGGGCTGGGGCTGTCACTGGTGCACGGCATCGTCACCGATCTGGGCGGCGGCATCAGCGTGCAAAGCCGCCTGGGCAGCGGCACCACGCTGACCGTGTACCTGCCGTGGAGCGCTTGCGTTGCGCCCGTGGCAGCGGTGGCGCCGCCGCTGGCCCACGGCGCGGGTGAGACCGTGCTGCTGGTGGACGATGAAGACTCGCTGGTGCAGCTCGGCGAGGAAATGATGGCGCAACTGGGCTACGAGCCGGTGGGCTTTGCGTCGAGCCTGGCGGCGCTGGAAAGCCTGCGCGCCACGCCCGCGCGCTTCGACCTGGTGCTGACCGACGAGGCGATGCCGGAGATGACGGGCTCGGAACTGGCGCGCGAGATCCGCAAGATCAGGCCCGACATCCCGATCGTGCTGATGAGCGGCTACGTCACGCCGGCACTCACTGCGCGGGGCGCGAGAGTTGGGCATCGCTGAAATGCTGCCCAAGCCGCTGGTGCAAAGCGACATGGCGCGCGGCCTGGCCACCGCATTGCAACGTTCGACATCAGCTTGAAGCGCCGGCCAGGCGTTGACCAACCCGGTGCGGCAGCAACCCCGGCGGCGCGCTCGCTCGACTTGGCTTGGCGCGCGCCACATTGCATTTGCAACCTGATCCCGGCGCATTGCAACGGCCGTGAAATCGGCTGGCGCCACAGTGCCCCCACTGCGCGCCAACGCGCATCGAACCAACTGCCTGCCACCGCCAACTTCCATGTCGCCTGCACCCATGCGTTTGTGGTCCCTGCTGTTGCAGTGCCTGCGCTCATGCGCCGCCGCCCTGGCGCTGGCAGGCGCAGCAGCCGGCGCGGCGCCCGACGCAGCGCCACCCCTGCATCTGCGCGACACCGGCCTGTACCTGCCGGGCTCGACCAGCGCCGTGCGGCCCGAGAACCTGGCCTTCACGCCGCAGTACCCGCTGTGGT
>JAYUHT010000006.1:0-2848 GCA_043766725.1 Burkholderiales bacterium
GGTCGTAGTCGCTGGATGCCGGCGTGTGGTTGTGAATATCCAGGCGCCACCACCGGGAGCCTGGATAGTCAGTCATTGTGCTCATCAGAACACGCTACCAAAATATCAAAACATCACCACCGAGCGGATCGACTCACCGCGTTTCATCAATTCAAACCCCTCGTTGATGTCTTCGAGCTTGAGCTTGTGGGTGATCAGGTCGTCGATGTTGAGCTTGCCGTCCATGTACCAATCAACGATGCGCGGCACATCGGTGCGGCCACGGGCGCCGCCAAAGGCGGAACCTTCCCACTTGCGGCCGGTGACCAGTTGAAACGGCCGGGTCGAAATCTCAGCGCCGGCGTCAGCCACGCCGATGATGATGCTGCGGCCCCAGCCTTTGTGGGTGCATTCCAGCGCGTCGCGCATGACTTTGGTATTGCCGATGCACTCGAAGCTGTAGTCGGCGCCGCCGTCAGTCAACTGCTGAATGGCATCCACCACGTTGGCGTGTTCTTTGGGGTTGATGAAATGCGTCATGCCAAATTTGCGGGCCATGGCCTCACGCGCCGGGTTCAGATCGACACCGATGATCTTGTCGGCGCCCACCATCTTGGCGCCCTGGAGCACGTTCAGCCCGATGCCGCCCAGCCCGAAGACCACCACATTGGCGCCGGCTTCGACCTTGGCACTGTAGATCACCGCACCCAGGCCCGTGGTGACGCCGCAGCCGATGTAGCAGACCTTGTCGAAAGGCGCGTCTTCGCGGATCTTGGCCAGCGCGATCTCGGGCGCCACGATGTGGTTGGCGAAGGTGCTGGTGCCCATGTAGTGCAGGATCGGCTGGCCATTCAAACTGAACCGGCTGGTGCCGTCGGGCATCAAACCCTTGCCCTGGGTGGCGCGGATCTGCTGGCACAGATTGGTCTTGCGGCTGAGGCAGAACTTGCACTGCCGGCATTCCGGCGTGTACAGCGGTATGACGTGGTCGCCGGCTTGCAGCGACGTGACCCCGGCGCCCACTTCCAGCACCACACCGGCGCCTTCGTGGCCCAGGATGGCCGGGAACAGGCCTTCGGGGTCGGCGCCGCTGAGCGTGTACTGGTCGGTGTGGCAGATGCCGGTGGCCTTGATTTCGACCAGCACTTCACCGGCGCGCGGACCTTCCAGGTCGACGGTTTCGATGGTCAGCGGGGCGCCGGCCTTCCAGGCCACGGCTGCGCGGGTTTTCATGCGGGTGTTCCTTGAAGGCGGCAAAGGTGCAAGCCTACCCGCTCCGGCCTGCAGGCCTGAGCGTTGCCGGGCTTGAAGCCTGCGTGAAGAAAGGCAAATGGGTGGCCCTCGCCCTGTAACGGCTTGCTGCCCCCTTGAGAATCCGCCGATGCCTTCATTCCACCGCCCAACCTTGCGCGCCACGCTGGCGCATGCATTTGCACTCACCGCCACGGCTGCCGCTGCCCAGCAGCCCCCGCCCGCCGCGCCGGCTTCCCCGGCTTCGGCGGCTTCAGCGGCTTCAGCGGCGGCCCCGCGGCCGCGGCCTGCTGCAGCGGCGCCGGCCAACGCCCAGCGCATCGAGATCACCGGCGGGCGCAACACCGACGTCGATGAAAGGCGACAAAGCACAGCGGCCAAGATCGTCATCGGCCGCGAAGAAATCGACAAATTCGGTGACGCCAACGTCGGCGAAGTGCTGCGCCGCCTGCCCGGCGTGACCACGCCCGGTGCGCCCGGCCGGGGCGGCCCGCCGCGCATGCGCGGTTTGGGGAACGGCTTCACGCAGTTGTTGATCGACGGCCAGCGCGTACCACCGGGCTTCAGCCTGGAAAGCCTGACGCCCGACCAGGTCGAACGCATCGAGGTGCTGCGCGCGCCCACTGCCGAGACCGGCGCCCAGGCCATCGCCGGCACCATCAACATCATCACGCGTGAAGGCTACAAGCGGCGCCTGAACGACCTGCGCGCCGGCTTCAGCTATGAGAACGGCAAGTTCACGCCCGGCCTGAACTGGACCCACAACGACAGCGCGGGCGACCTCACCTACAACATCTCGGGCGGTGCTTTCGCGCCACGCCGACAGAGCAGCGGCTCGTCGCACACCACGGTCACCGACATCGACACCGGCACGCTGCTGGAAGACCGCACC
The DNA here is from genome assembly GCA_043766725.1 of Burkholderiales bacterium. Taxonomy (GTDB): domain Bacteria; phylum Pseudomonadota; class Gammaproteobacteria; order Burkholderiales; family Burkholderiaceae_C; genus Rubrivivax. The sequence continues at coordinate 2,123 of JAYUHT010000006.1, forward strand.
AGCAGCACCAGCACGGCCGAAAAGCGCGTCGGCGCCAACCTCACCGGGCGGCTGCAGTGGAAGCTGGGCGAGGGCGGCGACCAACTCTCGCTGAACCCCACGCTCTTTCACACCGAGGCGCACAGCGACGGCCAGTTCAAGCTGGTCCGCGCGCCTTCGGCCCGGCCGGGCACCCAGCTCTATGACGACGGCACCACGGTCGGCGACAGCCGCTTCACGAATGCGCGCCTGGGCCTGAACTGGCGCCAGCGCGTGGGCGCGGTGCGCATGGAAACCAACGGCACCGGCGGCAGCTTCAGCACCGTGAGCGACACCCTGCGCACCGAATACACGCGCAGCAGCGGCGGCGTGCGCTTGCTCAGCGACCACGCGGCGGTGCGCGAAAACTCGGTCAACCTCAGCGTCAAGGGCAGCGGCACGGTCGGTGGCGACGCTGGGGCTGGCGGCGCAGGCGGCGGGGGCGGGGGCGAACACAACCTGGTCAGTGGCGTCGAGATCGACGCCTCGCGGCGCGTCGAGACGCGCAAGACGCTGCAAAACGGCGCCGATTTGCTCGCCGGCTTCGACGACAGCCTGCAGGCCCGCGCGGTGCGCACCGCTGCCTATGCGCAAGACGAATGGAATGTGAACCCCAACTGGGCGCTGCAAGGCGGGCTGCGCTGGGAAGGCATAGACACGCGCGGCGACAACGGGGCGGTCAGTGGCGAGCGCAGCAGCACCAACCGC
>JAYUHT010000007.1:0-7553 GCA_043766725.1 Burkholderiales bacterium
TCCAGCGGTCATCTCGACGCGAGATCAAGTGGTGGCGAACAAGCCAACTGCGTGCTTGCGCCCACCCGCCCGCCTCTTCAAATTCGCACAGCAAGTCAACATCAATGCCGATTGGAAACAGCGTGATCACCACCCACAGCGCCAACGCCCCTTGCCTTGGGGCCAAAGCCAATGCGGTCAGGCTCAGGCTGACGGGCAGGCTGCCAAAGCGCGATTGATCCACGGTGTCTTGCGCAACTGCCGCCCCCTTTGCCGCCCAACGCTTGAGCAGGTCGGCGTACGGATAGCACTCGCCCAGCCGGGCAACCAGGGTTACGCTCAAAGCGTGGGCACCCAACTGATCGACGACAAAGCGCCGCAACTCGCCGTTGCCCGGCAAGGCATCCGTGCCCGACCACAGCTCGCGAAAGAGTTGCAATGCCGGCTGCTCAGCCAGCACATCGATGGCGATGGGCGCGCCGAACAGCGTTGGCAGGCTGACGCGCGATGAGGCCAAGATGCGCACGCCAGGCTGCTGCGCCAATTGCCGCAGTACGGCCTGGCCTTCAGCCAGTTCAACCACGCTTTCCAGGTTGTCCAGGTAGTACACACCGGGTTGAAGCGCGGCTTGCACTTGGGCAAAGGTATCGGCCGTTGCCAAACCCAGCGCGCGGCCGAGACGGTCGATCAACATCGCCGCACCCGCTTGATCGGGCACATCGACATAGAACACCACCGCCTCAGGCCGTTCAAGCAACCAGAGTTTCAGCGCGGCCTTGCAGACTTCGGTCTTGCCAATGCCGCCCACGCCGGCAACCAGCGCGGTGACGACGGTGGCCGTGCGCTGGCCACGCAGGAACTCAAGCACTTGCGCAATCTCGGTTTCACGGCCCAAGACCGCTCGTTCGCGCGGCAGCAGGCGGTTGTCATCGGCGCCCTTGATTCGGCCATCACGTTCAGGCTTGGCGGAGTAAATCAAGCTGGCAATTGACGATGAGGCAGCACCAGGCAGCGGCTGGGAGACGGCGGCCGCCGGCACCGGCGCCGGCGCCGCGGCAGCCGCCAGCGTGTTGACGAACTCGCACAACGACCCATGTATTTGCTGCTGCTTGTCAGCCGGCTTGCAGATGCTGAAATGGTCTTCGGCAAGCGGCACTGCGGTCACATCAGGCAGGCCCGGGTCGGCACTCGACGGATCCACCACCAACACGTGCGGCCCGATGCGGAAACCAAGAATCTTCTTGCCGACCAGCAGGCCGCGCCGCTCGCCGAACACACGCGCCTGAATCGACTGCTCAGTCACGGCGCGGCGAAACTGCTGGTTCAAGCTGCGCAGGTGCGCCTCGTGCAGAGCAAGATCGAAAAGCTGGTCATTCGGCCGCAACACCAGCCGCACCGCCTTGGCCACGTTGGCCAACTGCGAGCCGTTGTGCGGCGTGGCCACGAACACCACGCCGCAAATGCGCTTCACCAGTTCAAGGTAGCGCGCGTCGCCCTTGGTGCGGCCACTGACCAACACGGTCTTGATGACCAGGCCGCCCATGCTGTGGCCAATGAGCACGAGTTGGCGCCTGCGCAAAGCCGGCAGCGTGGCCAAGCGGTCGAGCACCTGGTCGCCCTGGTCGGGCAAGGGCATGGCCTGGTCACGCCACGCCGACAACTCGGCGTCGTAACCCAAGGTCCACACATCACACCGTGTTTCGTGCCCCACCCAGTGCGGCCAGCAATCATCGGCCGTGGCACCGGCATGCCGCCAAGTGTCGATGGGATGCCCACCCAAGCCGTGGACGAAGATCAAAGCCGGACGGTCTGCGCTGCCCTTGCTGAGTTGCACCAATGTTGTCATTCAGTCTCCCTGCGGCCATGCCAGTGTCTACGCCGCCGCCCTCTCCGGCAACTTCATGTCCAACACAATCTCGGCCCAAGGCACGTGCACGCGCCCATCGTCGCCGCGTTCCACGGCCATCCATTCGATGAGTTGCTGCACGTCGGCATGCACGTTCTTGTAGTTGCGGCCTAGACGGCGCGCGAGCGCGGCAACGGTCAAGGGCCCGGCTTCGCGCAGCGCGGCGATCAGTTCCCAGCGCTTGGGCGTGAACGCGGCCAGCATCTGCCCCATCTGCGCAAAGCTCACGCCGAAATAGGGCTGCACTGCCTTGCCGTCAGCCACCGCACGCATCACCGCCGCGGCGCGGGCGCCAGCATCCTGAAGTGATTCGCCAACCTTCACGCGAAGAACCTTGTGTGCCTTGCTCATGCGTATTTCTCCACGTCGTGCAGGAAGTCTTGCATCAGCGCATCGATGCCGCTGAAGCGGTACTTCAACTCTCGACCAGCCAGGTGTTTGTGGTCGCCCTTGCCGCGTTCGTTGTCGTAGCCCACCAGGCGCACGCCATCGCGAACGAAGACCAGCCGGTACTTGAACGCGTGCTGCGAGGGTGGCACAGGTTGGGGTACGCACAAAACAACCATTTCAACCACTCCGCCGGCATGATTGGTGCGCGTCTTCAAGAGCAATTCGGCGGCTGCCACGTGACGAAATATGCCACAGGGATATGGTGTGTCAAGCCATACTTTGCGCGCCCATCGTCAGGTAGCGACCGACTCGACACCTCCCTTGCCCACCCAAGCCTGCCGCACCAACCCTTTCACGAACGCCGGCCTGGCCGCCGCCAGCGCCACCTTCAGCCCCAGCACCTTGCTGCCCCACCACAGCTTTTCGCACACGTCGGGCTCAATCGCCAAGGCAGCCTCGCGCTGAGGCTCGGCAACGAAGATGTGGGCGTGCAGGCAGTCGGGCGGCACGGTCATGAAGATCTTGCCGCGCACGCGGAATGACGTGTAGTTGAAGTGTGGCGCTTCAACCGCGCCGGGCAACGACAGCGCATGGCGTCTGAGCGTGTCGATCTTCATGCTTGCTCCTGCCTGCAAACCCCCGGCTCAAGCGGAAGGGCCCGGCTCGCTGCCGTAGCCGCCACCGCCTGGCGTTTCGATGATGAAGACATCGCCCGGGTTCATCTCGGCCGATCCGATGTGCGCCAAGGTTTCTCGATCACCCGTCGCACGCTCGATGCGGTTAACACCCAGCGCCCCAGGCTCGCCGCCGTTCAAACCAAACGCCGGCACGATGCGCCCGTTGCTCAAGATGCTGGCCGTCATGGCTTCCAGAAAGCGCACGCGGCGCACGCTGCCGTCGCCGCCGCGCCAGTGGCCGGCGCCGCCTGAATTGGCGCGCAAGGCAAAGCTTTCCAGGCGCACAGGGAAGCGGAATTCAAGCACCTCGGGGTCGGTCAAGCGCGAGTTGGTCATGTGGGTTTGAACGGCGCTGGTGCCGTCGAACCCCGGCCCGGCGCCGCTGCCGCCGGAGATCGTTTCGTAGTACTGGTGGCGCGCGTTGCCGAAGGTGAAGTTGTTCATGGTGCATTGGCTGGCGGCCATCACGCCCAGGGCGCCGAACAGCGCGTTGGTCACGCACATCGAGGTTTCCACGTTGCCGGCCACCACGGCCGCGGGCGGGCGCGGGTTGAGCATGCAGCCTTCGGGCACCAGCACGTGCAGCGGCTTCATGCAGCCGGCGTTGAGCGGAATGTCGTCGTCCACCAAGGTGCGAAACACGTACAGCACCGCGGCCAGGGTCACGGCCTTGGGGGCGTTGAAGTTGTTTGTTAACTGTTCACTGGTGCCGGTGAAGTCAATCGTTGCTTCGCGCTTGGCGGCGTCCACCGCAACGCGCACCACGATGCGGGCGCCGTTGTCCAGCGGCAAGTCGAACGCGCCGTCTCTCAAGGCGGTGATCACGCGGCGCACCGATTCTTCGGCGTTGTCTTGCACATGCTGCATGTAGGCGGCCACCGTGGTGCGGCCGAACTGCGCCACCATGGCGCGCAGCTCCTGCACGCCTTTTTCATTGGCCGCGATCTGGGCGCGCAGGTCGGCAATGGTTTGGTCAGGGTTGCGGGCGGGATAGGCGTTGCCCATCAGCCGCGCGCGCAATTCGGCTTCGCGCATCTGCCCATCGCGCACGAGCAGGAAGTTGTCGAACAGCACGCCTTCTTCGGCGATGGTGCTTGAAAACGGCGGCATCGAGCCGGGCGTGGTGCCGCCGATGTCAGCATGGTGGCCGCGGCTGGCCACATAGAAGCTGGGCGCCCCGTCATCAGGGTTCATGTACACGGGCGTGACCACGGTCACATCGGGCAAATGCGTGCCGCCGTTGTACGGATCGTTGAGCATGAACACATCGCCCGGCCGCATTGCCGGGTTGCGCTCGATCACGCATTTGATCGACTCGCTCATCGAACCCAGATGCACCGGCATGTGCGGCGCATTGGCGATGAGCTGGCCTTGTTCATCGAACAGCGCGCAAGAGAAATCCAGCCGTTCCTTGATGTTCACCGAATGCGCCGTGTTCTGCAGTGCCAGGCCCATCTGCTCGGCGATGTTCATGAACAGGTTGTTGAACACTTCGAGCATCACCGGGTCGGCCACGGCGCCCACGGCATGCTGGCTGGCGCGCGGCAACACCCGTTGCAGCAGCAGCGCGCCACCGGCCAGCACGCCGGCTTGCCAGCCGGGTTCCACCACCGTGGTGGCGTTGCGTTCGGCGATCACCGCGGGGCCGTTGATCAGCGCGCCCGGCAACAAGGTTTCGCGTTGATGCAGGCCGGCATGCAGCCAGTCGTCGCCATACAGGCGCACGCTGGCTTGTGCGGGCGGTGTGTGCGTTTTGGCATCTGCTGCCGCGGCGGGCGCATCGAATTGTTCGCCCGGGCTCACGGCTTCCACCGACACGGCTTCGATGATCAAGGCGCGCCCCGGCATGAGGAAGGCAAAGCGCTGGCGATACGCCGCTTCGAACGCTTGCACGGTGGCGGCCAGGTCTTGCGCCGGCACCACCAGCGCGGTGTCCGTGCCCTGGTAGCGCACATGCATGCGCCTGTGCAAATGCATGTTTTGCGCGGGCAAGCCCTGGTCGAGCAGGGCCTGGGTGGCGGCGTTGCCGAGTTCATCGAGCCGCGCGTTTGCTTGCACCAGGCCAGCCGCGGCCAGCGGCAATTCCAGCGCCGCCTCGCGCATCGCCGTCTGGTCAGCCAGGCCCATGCCATAGGCGCTGAGCACGCCGGCCAGGGGGTGGATGAAGACGCGGCTCATGCCCAGCGCATCCGCCACCGCGCAGGCATGCTGGCCACCGGCGCCGCCGAAGCATTGCAGGGCGTATTGGGTGACGTCATAGCCGCGCGCCACCGAAATGCGCTTGATGGCGTTGGCCATGTTCTGCACCGCGATGCGCAAGAAGCCGCTGGCCAGGCCTTCAGGCGTTGCGGTTGCAGCATGGGCGCCGCTGCTCTGGCGCACCTGCGCAGCGAGGGCCTCGAACTTCGCGCGCACCACTTCGCCGTCGAGCGCTTCATTGCCCTGCGGGCCGAACACCTTGGGGAACCACGGCCCTTGCAACCGGCCGAGCAACACGTTGGCATCAGTCACCGTCAAGGGCCCGCCGCGCCGGTAGCAGGCCGGCCCGGGGTTGGCGCCGGCGCTTTGCGGCCCCACGCGAAGGCGCGCACCGTCGAACTGCAACAGCGAGCCGCCGCCCGCGGCCACGGTATGGATGCTCATCATCGGCGCGCGCATGCGCACGCCGGCCACTTGCGTTTCGAAGGCGCGCTCGAACTCGCCGGCGTAGTGGCTAACGTCGGTGCTGGTGCCACCCATGTCGAAGCCGATCACCTTGTGCAGGTTTGCTGCCAGCGCCGTGCGCACCATGCCCACGATGCCGCCGGCCGGGCCGGAAAGGATCGCGTCCTTGCCTTGAAAGCGCTGCGCCTGCGTGAGGCCACCCGAGCTTTGCATGAAGTACAGCGGCACGCCCGGCATCTGCGTGGCCACCTGTTCGACATAGCGGCGCAAGATGGGGCTGAGGTAGGCATCGACCACCGTGGTGTCGCCACGCGAAACGAGCTTCATCAAGGGGCTCACTTCATGCGAGGCACTCACCTGCGTGAAGCCGATGCGCCGCGCCGATTCAGCGGCCGCGGCTTCATGCGCCGGGTATCGGTACGCGTGCATGAAGACGATGGCGCAAGCGCGGATGCCACTGTCGTATGCAGCCTGAAGTTTTGGTTCCAGGCCGGCCGTATCCAACGCCTGGATCAGCTCGCCGTGCGCGCCCATGCGCTCGTCGGCCTGCACCACCATTTCGTACAGCAACTCGGGCAGCACGATGTGGCGGTCGAACAAGCGCGGGCGGGCCTGGTAGGCAATGCGCAAGGCATCACGAAAGCCGCGCGTGGTGACCAGCAGGGTGCGGTCACCTTTGCGTTCAAGCAAGGCATTGGTGGCCACCGTGGTGCCCATCTTCACGCATTCAACCAAGGCCGGCGTGATGGCTGCGCCGGCGGCCAGGCCGAGCAGGCGGCGCATGCCTGCAACGGCGGCATCCTCGTACTGCGCGGCGTTCTCGCTCAAGAGCTTGAGTGTGCGCAGCTCACCGTTCGGCGCACGGCCCACCACGTCGGTGAAGGTGCCGCCGCGATCGACCCAAAACTGCCAGCGGTTGTGCGTGTTCATAGGGCATCCCAGCGCTCGTGAACGAGCGTCAACAAGTGGTGAACCGGCAAGCCGGTGGCGCGCGCCACGGCCGCGGCGTAGGGCGGCATGTTGGTGCATTCGAGCACCAGTGAATCCAGCTCGGGGTGGCGTTGCAGCAAGTGCTGTGCGGCGGCCAACACGTCGGCCTGCGCTTGCACGGCATCCAGCGTGGGCAGGTCTTCGAGCAGTGTGCGCTGCAAGCTGCACGCGTTGGCCAGGCCAGCGACGGGTGTGGTGGCCGCGGCGCCCGCTGCGCGCAGGTGCGCCGGGCTCAGCGACGCAGCATCGACCGTGATCACCCCGGGCCGCGCCAGCTCGGGCAGCTTGAGCAGGCTCGATGTCCACACCGGCACGCTCACCGCGGCTTGCAGCGCGGCCTGGTGCTGGATCAAGAAACCGCAGCTCGTGGTGATGGCCTGGGCACCCTGGCTGAGCAACATGCGGGCTGCATTGATGAACGCGGGCAACAGATCCGCATCACCTTGTTGCACCACGCGCTGCGCCGTGGCACCCGGCACCACGACATGGCGCACCGGCATGGTGTAGCTGGCCGGGTGGCCGGCGTCGCCCAACGGCCGCGGGAAGCGCGTGTCGAGCATCAACACGCCCAGGAATGCGCTCATCGCCCACCTGCCTCCGTTGTGAATCGTTTAAGCCCTCGCCCGAATTTAGCCGATGGCTTGGGCACGCCTGCATGTGGCCGACATGCAGTCAATCGCTACGAGCCCTGCACACTAAGGCAAACCCCAATGAATGCACGGGGCCGGCACCCTCATGCTGCGCGCTCCATTTCCTCCCGCATCCGCTCCCAGGAGAACCCGTGAACCTGTTACGCCCCCTGCTCACCACGGCCACGCTGCTGGCCGCCGCCGTTGCCGCCCACGCCCAGACCAAGTGGGACCTGCCCGCGGCCTACCCCGCTACCAATTTCCACTCCATCAACCTGGTCGACTTTGCCAACGATGTCGACAAGGCCACCGCCGGCA
>JAYUHT010000008.1:0-2841 GCA_043766725.1 Burkholderiales bacterium
GACGCTCATGCTCAACTCGGGGTGGCCGTACTTGGTGCACAGGCGCTTGCTGCCTTGGCCAATCTCTTTGCCGAAGCCCACGCCGGTGGCTGTCATTTCTGCCAGTTCACACAGCGCCTTGGCCGAGCCGAAGGGTGCCTCAACCCCCAGCACCTCTTTGCTGATCACGCCCATTTCATACAACTCCATCACCGCGCCGATGGTGGCGCCGAAGGAGATGGGATCCATGCCGTGCTCGTTGCACAGCACGTTGGCGTACTGCAGCGCGTCAAGGTCGTTCACGCCATTGGCCGCGCCCAGCGCCCAGGCCGCTTCATATTCGAGGCCACCCGAGGCACCCCAGTATTGCGGCTTGTTAACGACCGAGAAGTGCCCCTGGTCGATCTTCTGGATACGCCCGCAAGCGATGGTGCAGCCGAAGCACGCCTGGTTGGTGACCAACGGCTTCTTGCCGTCGGTCTTGCGCGGCGTGGCCATGGCCTCGGCGGAAATGTCTTTCGCGCCTTCGAACTGGCTGTCGCGGTGGTTGCGCGTGGGCAAGGCGCCGATTTCGTTGATGACGTTCATCAATACCTGGGTGCCATAGGTGGGCAGGCCTTGGCCGGTGACGGCGTTGTCTGCGAGGATCTTTTTCTTCTCGAAGGTGACGCGCATGAACTCCTTGGGGTTGGCAATGTTGCCCACGCCAATGGTGCCGCGCACGGCAATCGCCTTCAGGTTCTTGCTGCCCATCACGGCGCCCACGCCCGAGCGCCCGGCGGCACGGTGCAGGTCGTTCACCACAGCGGCGAAGAGCACGCCGTTCTCACCGGCCTTGCCGATGCTGGAGACGCGAATCAGCGGGTCTTGATGCTGCTTCTTGATCGTCTCTTCGGTGTGGAACACGGTCTGGCCCCACAGGTGCGCAGCGTCGCGCAGCTCGGCCTTGCCGTCTTCGATGAACAGGTACACCGGCTTGGCCGATGCGCCTTCAAAAATCACCATGTCCCAGCCGGCCATCTTCAGCTCGGCACCCCAATAGCCGCCGGAGTTGGAGCAGGCAATGGCGCCGGTGAGCGGGCTCTTGGTCACCACCGTGTAGCGCCCGCCGGTGGAGGCCATGGTGCCAGTGAGCGGGCCGGTGGCCCAGATGATCTTGTTGGCCGCCGACAGAGGGTCGACGGTGGCGTCGATTTCGTCAACCAGGTACTGGGTGGCCAGGCCGCGCGAACCGATGTAGGCGCGCGCCAGATCCATGTTGAGGGGTTCAGACTTGACGGTGCCGGCCGTCAGGTTGACGCGGAGAATTTTTCCAGCCCATGACATTTGGTGGTCTCCTTAAGCGGAAGGCTGATTACCAAGCTTGTCGGCCCAGGCCGCCATCTTGTTCAGGCCGGTCCAGTTGGCATCAACGTAGGTGATGGCACCGGTGGGGCAGGCTTCGACGCAGGCCGGGTTGCCGCCGCACAGGTCGCACTTTTGCACCTTGCCGGTTTCCTGCACGTAGTTGATGGTGCCGAACGGGCAGGCCACGGTGCAGACCTTGCAGCCCACGCAGGTGGCGTCGTTCACCACCTTGGCGCCGGTGGCTTTGTCCACCGTGATGGCTTCCACCGGGCAGGCATGCAAACACCAGGCTTCATCGCACTGGGTGCAGGTGTAGGGCACCTTGCGGCCGGTGTGATGAAAGTCGAACACCTTGATGCGGCTCTTGGCCGGCGCATAGGTGCCGTAGTTTTCATAGCTGCATGCCATTTCGCACTGCAGGCAGCCGGTGCACTTTTCGGCATTGAGGTGCAAGGTCTTTTGCATGGATTCCTCTGAGGGTTGTGGAGCAGGTGCCCGCGAGCTGCATCAACGCGCGTTCGACGTGAGCACGTGAAGCCGTATGTTGCGAAGCGCATGCCCATCGGGCTACCTAGGCAAAACCCTAGCCGTGTGCCATCGCGCGACAAGCGTGATGGCCCTTCAAACGAGCAAGCTTGGCCCACAATCCCGCGCGCAGCGCAGCGGCAGGCCAAAGCAGCGGTCGCGCACACTTGGAGATCCGCATGGCTCACACCCCACAACCACACGTTTGGACCCCGCGCGCACGCCGCCATGCGCAACAACTGGCGCGCCCCATCGCCGCGTCGCTGCCGCTCAGCGAGGCCCACGTCGAATCCATCGAGCACTCGCACCAACGCTGCGCCGCGCTTGGGTTGTCGCGCATCGAGCGGCCCGACTTCGCTGCCGTGGTGCGCGCCGACCTGAGCGTTGCACGCGAGCGCAACCAGCGGCTGCATGAGCATGCCGCGCCGGTGATGGAGATGCTGTACGAGCAAATCGTGGCCTCGCAAAGCATGGTGGTGTTGACTGACGTCACCGGCACCATCCTGCACTCCATTGGTGATGATGATTTCTTGGGCCGTGCCGCCAAGGTGGCGCTCGCCCCAGGCGCCAATTGGTCGGAGCAGGCCAAGGGCACGAACGCCGTGGGCACCGCGCTCGTGGCCGAGGTGCCCACGCTGGTGCATGCCGATGAGCACTTTATGCATGCCAACCACTTCCTCACCTGTTCGGCCGCGCCGATCCTCGACCCGCGCGGCAACGTGCTGGGCGTGCTCGATGTCTCGGGCGACCATCACGGTTACCACCAGCACACCATGGCGCTGGTGAAGATGTCGGCGCGCATGATCGAGAACCACTGGCTCAGCGACGACTACCGCAACGTCATGCGGCTGCACTTTCATGCGCGGGTTGATTTCATCGGCACCTTGATGGAAGGCATCATCGCCGTCAGCGACGACGGCAAGCTGATGGGCGCCAACCGCGGCGCGCTTGAACAACTGGGCTTGAGTGGCGCGGCGCTGCGCATGAACA
>JAYUHT010000009.1:0-2836 GCA_043766725.1 Burkholderiales bacterium
GAACACCGCGCCGCCCAGCACCACCGCTTCCTTGTTGGCCAGCAACAGGCGCTTGCCGCTGCGCGCCGCGGCCATGCACGGCGCCAGGCCGGCAGCGCCAACGATGGCAGCCATCACCGTATCGACCTCACTGCTGGCGGCCAGATCGCACAGCGCTTGCGCGCCAGCCAGCACCTCAGTGGCCACGCCGGCTTCGCGCAAGGCGCGCGCCAGGCGTGCCGCCTGTTCCGGGCGCGGCAGCACGGCCACGCGCGGCTTGAAGCGCAGGCATTGTTCGAGCAGCTCGGTGTCGCGTTGAAATGCGCTCAGGCCGATCAGCTCAAAGCGCTCGGGGTGGCGTGCCAGCACATCGAGCGTGCTGGTGCCGATCGAGCCGGTGGAGCCCAGGATGGCCAAACGTTGGCGCGTCATGAAACCACCAAGGCCAGGGCGATGGGGAACACCGGCAGCAAGGCATCTACGCGGTCGAGCACACCGCCATGGCCGGGCAGCAGGCCGCTTGAATCCTTGGCGCCCGCGGCGCGCTTGACCAACGATTCGAACAAGTCACCCACCACGCTCATGCCTGCCAGGGCCAACACGGCAAGCACCATGCCGACCGTGCCGAAGCGCGCCTGCAAGCGGCCATAGAAACTGCTGGCTTCAGCGGACTCGACACCCAGCCACACGAACGCCAGCACCAACACGCCCAGCATGCCGCTGGCCACGCCTTCCCAGCTCTTGCCCGGGCTGATGCTGGGCGCCAGCTTGCGCCGCCCAAACGCGCGCCCGCCAGCGTAGGCGGCAATGTCGGCCACCCAGACCAGGCAGAAGACTGACAAGATGAAGTTCACGCCGCGCGCCCGTGCTTGCGTCAACGCCAGCCACGCCAGCCACAACAGCATCAGGCCAATGGCCCAGCGCAGGCTCACGCTCAGGCGCGGCCAGGCGGCCACGCCGGCACGCAGCGCCCAGGCGCCGCCCAGCAGCCAGGCTGCCGCAGCACACCACCACAGCGCGGCGGGCGGCTGCCAGTGCAGGCCTAACGTGACGCCGCAGGTGCCGGCCAGCGCCGCGCCGATCGCCAGGCTGATGCTGCCCCCAGCCTGGTTCAAGCGGCCCCATTCCCAACCCGCGGCCGCGATCATCACGAGCGTGAGCGCAGCAAAGTACAAGGGGTTGGCCGCCAGCAGCGCCGGCACCAGAAAGGCCATCAGAACCAGCGCAGTCACGATGCGCGTGCGCAGCATGTTGGTCAACCCACCGCGCTGAACGCGGCCTCGTTCTTCACGCCGCCGAAGCGGCGGTCACGCTGCGCGTAGGCGTGCAAGGCAGCGTCGATGTCGGCGGCGCCGAAGTCGGGCCACAGCCGGTCAGTGAAGAAGAATTCGGCGTAGGCCGACTGCCAGAGCAGGAAGTTGCTGATGCGCATCTCGCCCCCGGTGCGGATGAACAGGTCGGGGTCGGGCACGAAGTTCATGGCCATGTAGCTGGCCAACTTTTGCTCGGTGAGCTCGGCCGCGGGTACGCCTTCGGCGATGGCCTGGCGGCAGGCCTGCACCACGTCCCAGCGGCCACCGTAGTTGAAGGCCACGCACAGGGTGATGCGGGTGTTGTGCGCGGTGCTGCTTTCGGCCTGCTCCCAGGCGCGGCGCAGTTTGTCGGACACCAGCGAGCGGTCGCCGACGATGCGGATGCGCACACCATCGGCGGCCAGCTTGCCCAGGTACTTGGCCACGGCCACCAGCACCAGGTTCATCAAGCCCGAGACTTCTTCGTCGGGCCGCTTCCAGTTCTCAGACGAGAACGCGAACACCGTGAGCACTTCAACGCCACGCTCGGCAAACAGATTGACGGTGCGCACCAGCGCATCAACGCCATGCTTGTGGCCGTAAAAGCGCGGCATGTAGCGCTTGCGCGCCCAGCGGCCGTTGCCATCCATCACCACGGCCACGTGGCGTGGTACGGCAGGGTTGGGGGCGGTGCTCAAGCCAGGCGGGCCGAGTGTTGGCGATAAGGAATCGGCGGCGCGATTGCGGCCGGGCCGTCACACCGCCAGGACTTCGGCTTCCTTGCCATGCACCAGGCGGTCGACTTCAGTCACGACACGATCGGTGAGCTTCTGCACCTCGTCTTGCGCGCGCCGTTCTTCGTCTTCGGTGACGGCCTTGTCTTTCAGCAGCTTCTTCAAATGGTCGTTCGCATCGCGGCGCAGGTTGCGCACCGCCACCTTGCATTCCTCGCCCGCATGGCGCACCACTTTGGTCAGCTCCCTGCGCCGCTCTTCGGTGAGCGCGGGCATGGGTACGCGCAGCAAGTCGCCCATGGAAGCCGGGTTCAGGCCCAGGCTGGATTCGCGAATGGCTTTTTCGATCTTCGCGCCCATGCCCTTTTCCCAGGGCTGCACGCTGATGGTGCGGGCGTCAAGCAAGGTCACGTTGGCCACCTGGCTCAGCGGCACCATGGAACCGTAGTACTCGACGTGTACCTGGTCGAGCAGGCCCGGGTGGGCGCGGCCGGTACGCACCTTCTGCAAGTCGCTCTTTAACGATTCGAGTGACTTGGCCATTTTTGTCTCGGCCGTTTGCTTGATCTCGGCAATGGTCTGGGTCATGGTGTGCGGCTCCTCAAACGTGCACCAGCGTGCCTTCGTCTTCACCCATCACCACGCGCTTCAGGGCGCCCGACTTGTTGATGCTGAAGACCTTGATCGGCAGTTTCTGGTCACGACACAGCGCGAAGGCCGTGGCGTCCATCACCGCCAGGTTGCGGCTGATGGCTTCATCGAACGTGATGGTGTGGTAGCGCGTGGCGGTCTTGTCTTTGTTCGGGTCGGCGCTGTACACGCCGTCAACCT
>JAYUHT010000010.1:0-2834 GCA_043766725.1 Burkholderiales bacterium
CACCCGATGGGCGCGAGCTGGCGGTGACGCTGTCGCGCGACGCGCCGGCGCAGCTGTATGTTTTGTCGCGCGAAGGCGGCACACCGCGGCGGCTGACCACCAGCCCGGCGATCGACACCGAGCCGGTGTACGCGCCCGATGGCCGCAGCATCTATTTCGTCAGCGACCGCGGCGGCGGCCCGCAGATCTACAAGGTGCCCGTGGCCGGCGGCGCGGCCGAACGCATCACCTTCAGCGGCAGCTACAACATCAGCCCCGCGCTCAGCGCCGACGGCAAGACCCTGGCCTACATCAACCGCCAGGGCTCGGCCTTGCGGCTGAGCACGCTCGAACTGGCCAGCGGCACGGTGCGCACACTCACCGACACCGTGAACGACGAAAGCCCGAGCTTCGCGCCCAACGGCCGCTTGCTCGTGTACGCCACGCGCGCCCAGGGCCGCGACGTGCTGATGACCAGCACGCTCGACGGCAAGATCAAGACCCGCCTGCTGGCCGGCGGCGCCGACTTGCGCGAGCCCGCTTGGGGCCCTTTCGCACGGTGAACACGCATGGGCACACCATTTGCCACGGCTGCCTGACTGTGCATCTATTGCTCGTGTCCGATTGACCCACTTGTTTCTCAAGGAGCACCTCATGCAACACCACTTCTTCGCTGCCCTGTTGTCGCTGGCCAGCGTGGCCGGCCTGGCCGGTTGCGCTTCGTCGGTGAAGCTGGACGAAACGCCGATTGAAACGCGCACGCCCAAGCCGGTGGGCAGCGGTGGCGGCGTGACCGGCACCACGCCGGGCACCGGGGCCACCACCGGCAGCGCAGCGCAGTCTGGCGTGGCCACGGTCGATCTGGCCAAGGCCAACGCGGGGGCTGCCGGCACCTCGGCGCTGGGCCGCACGGTGTACTTCGACTTCGACAGCTTCATCGTCAAGGACGAATACCGCTCGCTGGTGGATGGCCATGCCAAAGCCTTGGCTGCACAGAAAGCCAAGCGCATGGTGATTGAAGGCCACACCGACGAGCGCGGCGGGCGCGAATACAACCTGGCCCTGGGCCAGAAGCGGGCTGAATCGGTGGCCAGGCAAATGGCGCTGCTGGGCGTGGCCGAAAGCCAGCTCGAGGCCGTGAGCTTTGGCAAGGAGCGGCCCGCAGCACCAGGCAGCGACGAAGCCGCGTGGGCGAAAAACCGGCGCGCCGACTTGAAGGATCGTTGAGATGCTGCGCCGCTTGACCCAGAAGGCCACCGTGTTGATTTGCCTGGGCCTGGCCGCGGTGTCTGCCCAGGCAGGATTGTTTGACGACGAAGAGGCGCGCAAGGCCATCCTCGACCTGCGCGCGCGCATTGCCAGCGTTGACGAAGGTGCCAAGGCCCGCCAGGCTGAACTGCTGGCCAACACGGCCCAGCTCAATGCGCAGATCAACACGCAGCTCAACGAACAACTTCAAGTGCTGCGCCGCAGCCTGCTCGATCTGAACAACCAGCTTGAAGCAATGCGCGGCGAACTGGCCAAGCTGCGTGGTGCCGACGAAACGCTGGCGCGCGAAGTGGCCGAGCTGCAACGCAAGCAGGCCGATGCCGGCAAAGGCCTGGAAGAGCGCGTGCGCATGCTCGAGCCGGTGAAGGCCAGTGTCGAAGGGCGTGAAGTGCAGGTTGACCAGGCCGAAAAACGTGCCTTCGATGAAGCGATGGCGGTGCTGCGTGGCGGCGATTTCGACAAGGCCAGCTCCGCCATGGCCGGCTTCGTTCGCCGCTACGGCGGTGGCCCGTTTGGCGACCTGGCACGCTACTGGTTGGGCAATGCGCTGTACGGCAAGCGCGACTACAAAGAGGCGATCGCGGCGTTTCGCAACTTCGTGGCCACCGCGCCCAACCACCCGCGCGCTAGCGAGGCGCTGCTGGCCGTGGCCAACAGCCAGGCGGAAATGAAAGACAAACCCGCCGCCCGCAAGACCATCGAAGAGTTGCTCAAGACCTACCCGAACACCGAAGCCGCGCAGGCGGGCAAGGATCGCTTGGCGGCATTGAAGTGAGGCGCGCGCGCACATGACCGAAGTGGCATTGCCTGGCCTGTACAGCCAGGTGTTATGGGCCGGCTTCGCCCTGGCGGTGGTGTTTGGTGCCATCGCGCAGCGCACGCATTTCTGCACCATGGGCGCGGTGTCGGACATCGTGAACATGGGCGACTGGACGCGCATGCGCATGTGGGCGCTGGCCATGGCCGTGGCCATCATCGGCTTCAATGCCATGGTCGCGCTGGGCTGGGTGCAGGCCGGCACGAGCGTGTACGCGGCGGCGCGCGTGTTGTGGCTGTCCAACCTGGTCGGCGGCGTGCTGTTCGGTTTTGGCATGGTGCTGGCTTCGGGCTGCGGCAGCAAGACGCTGGTGCGCCTGGGTGCCGGCAGCTTGAAGGGCCTGGTGGTGCTGGGGGTGCTGGGCGTGAGTGCCTTCGCCACGCTCAAGGGCATCACCGCCGTGGCGCGGGTGGCCACGGTGGATGCGGTGGGTTTCACCTTGGCGGGTGGGCAAGATCTGCCCACCTTGATCGCGCCGCTGCTTGGCGGCAGCACGCCGGGCGCGGCGCTGGCTGTGGGCGCGGTGGTGGGTGGCGCGCTGTTGGCGTGGGTGCTGAGCCGCCCCGAGGGGCGTAGCGGCGAGGTGCTGTTTGCCGGCATTGGCCTGGGCGCCGTGGTGGTGGCGGCCTGGTGGGTGTCGGGCGTGCTGGGCCACCTGGCCGAGCACCCTCTAACCTTGGACGAAACCTTTGTGGCCACCAACAGCGGCCGCATGGAAAGCCTGAGCTTCGTGGCCCCGGTGGGCTACACGCTGGATTGGTTGCTGCTG
>JAYUHT010000011.1:0-7525 GCA_043766725.1 Burkholderiales bacterium
CTGCGACCGAGCTCATCGAAACAGTTCAATCGCAAAAGGCGAACTAAAAATCTAGTCAAACCGTGTCCGTGAGATCAGGGTAAGTCCACATCAACAGAATCGACAGCGACAGCACGTTGACCCAATGCGTCAGCCGCACCGGCCAGCGGTGGCGCAGATAGAAGTAGCCGCGGCGGCGCGGCGGGAGCGTTGTGGCCAGCGCTGATGCGGGTTCGGGATAGGTTGCGGACATCTGCATCTCTCCAGTCCATCTTGCGCCGGTGTGTCGCACCCGGGGGCGCAGGCGCAAGAACGCGTGCGCGCGGGTTCATTTCTTCATCGGATCCTTCTTCATCATGTCGTCCTTGGCCATGGCGTCCTTCTTCATCATGTCAGTGCACGTCTTGTCTTTCATCATCATGGCGTCGTCCTTCTTCGTCATGGCATCGTCCTTCTTCATCATCGCCATGTGATCCTTGCAGTCCTGCATCGTCATGTCCTTCTTCATCATGCCGTCCTTCGCCATGGGTTCCTTCTTCATGGCATCCTGGGCAAAGCCTGCCGACGAGGCGAGCGACAGGCAGATGGCGGCGAGGGCGGTGGTGTAGATGTTCATCGTCGATTCCTTCGGTGCGGTGCTGTGGTGGGGCGGCTTCGGGTCCGCCCCGCTGTTGCGAGGCTGATTCCGGCGCCTGATGTTGGGTCGGCCGGCAGCCTGCTTCCTTACATTTCCGCGAGTCGGACGATTGCGAGCATCCGGAACTGGTTGGCGCTCAGGGGAACGCAAACTGCATCAACAGACGCACCAGCAAGAGGGCCGCCAGGATCGCCGACACCCCTTTCCAAAACAGCACCGGGTGCCGCTCAATCAAGGGGGCATGCGCCTTGCGCAGGAACGCGCTGTTCGGGTGGCGCAGGTCATACACGAACTCTGACAAGCTGTCATAGCGATTGAGCGGGTTGGGGTGCACCGCCTTGGCCAGCACGCCGTCGATCCAGGCTGGGATCTCGCGCTCGTCGTCGAGCACCGGCGCATAGCGCAGTTTGCGCTGCGCCGCGGGCGTTCTGCACTTCGCCACCTCGGCGCCATAGGGCAGGCGCCCCGACAGCATTTGGTAGGTGATCACGCCCAATGAAAACAGATCGGAACGGGCGCTTCCCGGCTCGCCCAGGAAGTACTCGGGTGCGCTGAATTGCGCCGTGCCCAGAATGTGCCCTGGCAACGGTGCGGCGCCCGCTTCCACGATGCCGGCCACGCGCGCCGAGCCGAAGTCGATGATCTTCACCGTGCCGGTCGCATCAATCATGATGTTATTGGGCCGCAGGTCTTGATGCAGCATTTCGAGGCGGTGGAAGGCCTGCAAACCTTTCGCAATTTGCTCGACGATGCCGCGCACGGTTTCAAGCGCCGGCCGGGGGTTGTCGACCATCCACTGGGCCAGGGTCAGACCCTCGACGAACTCGCTGGCCACGAACAGATGGTGGCGCGCTCGCGTTTGCGCGCAAGGCTTGAGCACATGCGCGTTGTTGATGCGCCGCGCCACCCACTCTTCCATCAGGAACCGCTCCAGCGCGGCCGCGTCCGCTTGCAGGTCGATCGCCGGTGTCTTGAGCACCACCCGCTCGTCGGTTTCGGTATCGAGCGCCAGGTAGATGTGGCTGCGATGGCTGGCATGAAGCTGCCTGATGATGCGGTAGCCATCAAACGTCATCCGGGCCTCGAGCAAGGGCGGCAGCAACAGGCCCTTCAAGCCTTGCTGGAACTCGCCCGCTTCCTGGCTCGGCAACTCATCGATCACAACAATCTGCACGCTCAGGTTGTCTGGGCTGCCACGCCCGTAGGCCTGCGCGATGATGCTGCGCGCCGCGGTGTTGAGGTCGCCCCGCTCGGCCTGGATCGCGCCGACCATGAAGCCCGGTTCGACATGCTCGTAGACGCCGTCGGAGGCCAGCACGAAAACGTCGCCCCTTTCAAGCTGCACGGCTTGGTAGTCGATTTCGATTTGCGGATTGAAGCCCACCGCGCGGCTGAGGTAGCTCTGCGACTGCGACAGCCGGACGCGGTGATCCTGCGTCAGTTGTTCAAGTGCATCGCCCTGCACACGGTAGATGCGGGTGTCGCCGACATGAAACACATGGGCGGTGTTCGATTTGATGACCAGGGCGCTCAGGGTGCAGACATAGCCCCTGTCCTGGTCGTGGCGGTAGGGGCTTTGCTGGGTGCGTGAATGCAACCACGAATTGGTGGCCGTGAGCACGCGCTCGACCGACTTCTTCACCGACCAGGTTTGCGCGGTGCAGTAGTAGTCGTCGAGCAGACCCATGACGGCAAATTCGCTGGCCACCTGGCTCACCTCACTGCTGCCGATGCCGTCGGCCAGTGCAATGGCAATGCCCTTGGCGCTGAGCAGCGGCTCCTTGGGCACCCTCACGCCATGAAAGTCTTGGTTGACCGCCTTACGGCCCTTGTCGGAATGCTGGCCGACAGACACCTTCAACCCGGCCCTGGCGGCAGCCAAGGGCGGCCGCTGGGTTAGGCCGGTGGACGATGCATGACCTTGGGCAGCGGGCGCTGTCAACGTTTCAACCCAAAACGCGCCGGGGTGCCGTTTTCACGTGCGTGGCATACAGCGTCAGGCCGGTGAACGACAGGCCACCCACCAGATTGCCCAACACGGTTGGGATCTCGTTCCAAATCATGTAGTCCATGATGGAAAAGTTGCCTCCCATGAGCAGGCCCGAGGGAAACAAGAACATGTTCACCACTGAATGCTCGAACACCATGGCGAAGAACACCATGATGGGCATCCACATGGCCAAGACTTTGCCGGTGACGGAGGTGGAAATCATCGCGCCGACCACGCCGGTGGAGACCATCCAGTTGCACAGCATGCCGCGTATGAACAGCGTCAACATGCCGGCTGCGCCATATTGCGCATAGCCCAGGGTGCGCGCTTCGCCGATACCGGCGAGGACCTTGCCGACCTTGTCTGGCGGCGTCGAGAAGCCGTTGGTGAAGACGATGGCCATCAGCACGGCCACCGTGACGGCGCCGGCGAAATTGCCGACAAAGACCAGGGCCCAGTTCTTCAGCACGCCCGCCATCGTGACGCCAGGCCGCTTGTCGATCAGCGCCAGTGGCGTGAGCACAAAAACGCCGGTCAAGAGATCGAAGCCCAGCAGATAGAGCATGCAAAAGCCCACCGGGAACAAGATGGCGCCGATGATGGGGTAGCCGGTCTGCACGCTCACCGTCACCGCAAACACGGCGGCCAGCGCCAGGATGGCGCCGGCCATGTAAGCCCGAATCAAGACATCGCGTGTGGCCATGAAGATCTTGGATTCGCCCGCATCCACCATCTTTTTCACAAACTCGGCAGGCACCAGATAGGACATGTGAACTTTCTCAAAAGTTAAAACGGCGCGCGAAGGCTCACGGCGCGTTGACCCGCAGGGTCGGGAACGGCGAGCAAGAATCGAACCACCCCAGGCCCTGCCGAGTGGGCTTCGACCACTCGCCGTTGGCGGGCTGTGTTGGCAAGCAAGCAGAACGGGCGCGATCGTGGTTGTGGCATGCACCAAGCTGCACGTGTGCGCTTCATTCTGGTGCTGATGGCCAACGTTTGGCGCGCCGAGCTGGTGGCCTGTAACGTTGAAATGGGAGTCGAGGAACGTGCGAGGCTGGGTACGATGCAAGCGCACAAGCACAGCGATGCCGCGTGGCATCGCGAGCATTTGCAACGCCGCAGCGTGCCCTGCATCGCGCGGGCAGCGACTTCCGATTTCAGCCTTACAGGCCACTATTGCGCCGAGCGCGCCGGCGCTGGGTTCTCTGCTGAACTTGCCGTCAGCGCATTGCCGGTCTGGAGGCCGCTGTTCTTCGCGCGTTGACGGAGCTAACGTTTGAATCGTGCCGCGCCCGCCCACCCTTGCTGGCCCAGGTGCGTGTCCAGCGAATCTGCATCAGGCGCATCACGCCTAGCATCAGCACCGCCAGCAGGCCGAACAGCACGAAGCCCCAGGCGAAGGTGCCGAAGACCTGTTTCGACCAGCCCATGGCATTGGGCACCAGGCCGCCGCCCAGGGCGCCAATCTCGCCGATCATTGAACCGGCCACCGCGGTGGTGGTGGGCCAGCGCAGCGGCACCAGTTGGAACAGCGCGCCGTTGCCTGCGCCCAGGGCGGCAAAGCACAGCATGAGCAGCAGCGTGGTGCCCACCAGCGAGCCGGTGGCAAACCCCACGGTGCACAGGCACGCGGCCACCAGCACCAGCACCACGGTGAGCGTGTTCACGCCGCCCCAGCGGTCTGAAATCCAGCCGCCGGCCACGCGCACGGCCGCGGCCATGAATGCGGCCAGCATGGTGAGCTGCCCGGCGGCAACCTTGCTCACATGGAACTGGTCGAAGTAGTAGGTGGGCAAGAAGGTGGTGAGGCCGATGAAGCCGCCGAAGGTGACGCCGTAGATCAAGCTGAAGGCCCAGCCGTCTTTCTCGAACAGGCAGGCTGTGTGCTCGCGCAGCGTGGCCTTGGCGTCGACATCGGGCGGCTCCTTGGCCAGCAGCACCATCACGGCCATGGGCAGCAACATGACCACCGCCGCCACGCCATACACCGCCTGCCAGCCCAGCCACTGCGCCAGCGGCGGGGCGATGAGCACGCTCACAGCGGTGCCCACATTGCCCGCCCCCACCAGGCCCATGGCCAGGCCTTTGTGCTGCGGCGGGAACCAGCCCGAGCCCAATGACAAGGCCACGCCAAAGCTGGCCCCGGCTATGCCCAGCAGCACGCCCATGGCTAACAAGTTGTTGAAGGTGCGAACGAAAAAGAAGCCGAACACCAGGGCCACGACGATCAAGCCCATCTCCACCAGCGTGGCGCGTTTGCGGCCGATGTACTGCGCCAGCACGCCGAGAGGAAACCGCATCAAGGCGCCGGCGATGATGGGGATGGACAGCATCAATCCCTTTTGCTGCGGCGAAAGGTTGAACTCCTCGCTGATAAAGGGCGCCATGGCGCCGTTGAGCACCCACACGCAGCACGAAAAGCTGAAGTACAGGAAGGCGGCGAACAGCGTGGGGCCGTGGCCGGACTGCAAGAAGCTGCTGAAGTTGCGGCGCATGGGTTGGGCCCGGAGCTGGAGTTGGGCAACAACCAGCAAGCACTGTGCCAGTAGGCGGCAAAGGCTCCACCGGGCGGGTTTGGCGCCGGCGTGGCGGAGCAAGTGACTGCTGCGACACGTTCTTGTGCGCCACGCACCAAGCCAGAGCACCGGCGCGTGGCCAGTGGGCGCCAAAGCTGTGCGCAAACCCCGGCGCGGCAGGCACGTAGACTGGGTCGCCACTGCGGAGACGCCAACATGACATTGCCCCACCAAGTGTTTGCAGCGCTGGCCCTGCTGGGCTGCGCGTTGGTACAGGCTCAATCACCAGCCTCCACGGGCTTCGACATGCAGTCGCACCGAGGCGGGCGCGGCCTGTGGCCGGAGAACACGCTCGTCTCGTTCGGCAACGCCCTGCGCCTGGGCACCACCACGCTGGAAATGGACGTGGCCATCACCGCCGACGGCGTGGTGGTGATCACCCACGACCCGGCGCTCAACCCCGCCATCACGCGCGACGCCAGCGGCCAGTTCCTGAAGGAGCGCGGCCCGCTCATCAAAACGTTAACCCTGGCGCAGGTGCAGTCGTACGACGTGGGGCGGCTGAACCCCGCGTACCCCTATGCGCGCGACTTCAGCACGCAGCAGCCGCACGACGGCGCCCGCATCCCCACGCTGGATGCCGTATTCAAGCTGGTGAAAAGCCTGGGTGCCAACGAGGTGCAGTTCGACATCGAGACCAAGATCAACCCGAACAACCCTGATGACACCCTGGCGCCCGAGCCCTTTGTGGACGCGCTGCTGGCGGTGATTCGCGAACACGGCATGGTGCCGCGGGTGATGATTCAAAGCTTCGACTGGCGCACCCTGGAACTGCTGCACCGCAAAGAGCCGGGGCTGCGCACGGTGTACCTGGGCATCGCCTCTGATGGCTTGCACAACTTGCGCGACGGTAGCTGGAACGCCGGCCACAAGCTGGCTGACCACGGCGGCTCCGTGCCGCGGCTGGTGCGTGCCGCGGCAGGCGGCGCGCCAGGGGTGATTTGGTCACCGTTTCATCGCAACCTCACGCCTGAGTTGGTGAAGGAGGCGCAGGCCTTGGGGCTGAAGGTGATTCCCTGGACCGTTAACCAGCAGGCCGACATGGTCCGTCTGATGAGCTGGGGCGTGGACGGCCTGATTTCAGATTACCCGGATCGGCTGCGCGAGGTGATGACGGCGCGGGGGGTGCCATTGCCAAAGGGTGTGGGGCCGTAGTAAGAAGCCCGAGACATGAGGCGCCACTGTGCCCCGAGTTGCATTTCCACGTACTGAATCCATCCACCCAACGAGCCAACCAATGACCCATTCCCTTCAACTGTTTCTTGCCCGCCTTGGCAGCACAGCGCTGCTGGCCGTGGCCCTGGTGCCGGCCGCAGCCTGGGCGCAAGCCTGGCCCAACAAGCCGGTGCGCATCGTGGTGCCGTTTCCGGCCGGGTCGTCCACCGACCAGGTGGCGCGCACCATCGGCAATGCCATGTCGCAAGCCATTGGCCAGCAGGTGCTGGTGGACAACAAGGCCGGTGCGGATGGCGTCATTGCCGCGCAAGAAGTGCTGCGCGCGCCGCCCGATGGCCACACCCTGTTCCTGGCGACCAACAGCCCCATGGCCACCGCGCCGCTGGTCAAGCTGAAGCCGCCGTATGACCCGGTGGCCGACTTCACGCCCATCACCGACGTGGGCCGCTACACCTTCTTTTTCACCATGCACCCATCGGTGCCGGCCAAGAACGCGGCTGAGTTCGTGGCCTACGCCAAGGCCAACCCGGGCAAGCTGAACTACGCCACGGGCAACACCACGGGCATCGTGGCCACGGCGGTGTTTTCATCGCTCGCCGGCATTCAAATGACCCATGTGCCCTACAAAGGCGAGCCGCAGGCGCTGACCGACATGCTGGGCAACCAGGTGCAGATGATGGTGGTGTCTTCAGGCACTTCGTTGAGCCACATTCGTGAAGGCAAACTGCGGGCGTTTGCGGTGATGCTCGACAAGCGCAGCCCGGCCTTGCCCGAGGTGCCGACCCTCAGCGAAGTGGGCTTCGAGAAGTTTCACCTGGTGTCTTGGGCGGCCCTGTTCGGCCCGGCCAAGATGCCGCGCGACGTGGTTGACCGGGTCAACAAGGAGTTCATTGCCGCCATGAACAGGCCCGACGTGAAGGCGACGCTGGACAAAGCCGGGTTCATCTCAAGCACCTCCACGCCTGAGGCGTTGGGCGTGTTCCTGAAGGATCAAATCGCGGCCTACAAGGCGGCGCTTGATCTGGCGGGGGTGAGGGCGGAGTAGCCGGTCTCGTCGGCGGCAACGCCAATATCCTCAACCAATCCAATGCGCGGAACATGCACTGCCCAGGGCGACCCACCAATTCGCTGCCCCGCCTGCCCACCTGCCCGGACGCCTCTCAGTTG
>JAYUHT010000012.1:0-7512 GCA_043766725.1 Burkholderiales bacterium
ATCCTTGGCGCTGTTCACCTTGTTCTGGTTCACGGCGTGCGCCGGGTCGACCGGCTTGGGGCAGACCTCGGAGCAGTAACCCACCGCGGTGCAGTGCCACACGCCCTCTTCGGCACTCACGAGCTTCATGCGCGCGGCGCTGGCGCCGTCGCGCGAATCGGCGTTGTAGCGCTGCAGCAGCGCCAGCACGCCCGGGCCCATGAAGCTGGCGTCCAGGCCGTATTGCGGGCAGGCGGCGTAGCACAGCAGGCAGTTGATGCAGGAGCTGTAGGGCTCGTACTGCGCCAGTTGCGCCGGCGTTTGCAGGTACTCGCCCTGTGCCAGCGTGCGCGGCACATTCGGCACTATGTAGGGCTGGATGCTTTCGAGCTTGGCGATGAAGTCGCTCATATCGACCACCAAATCGCGCTCGATCGGAAAGTGCGCGAGCGCCTCCACGCGCAGCGTGCGGCCGGCAAATTCGCGCAGGAAGGTGTGGCAGGCCAGGCGCGGTTTGCCGTCGATCATCATGCCGCAGCTGCCGCAGCTGCCGCAGATGGCCATGCGGCATGACCAGCGAAAGCTCAACGAACCGTCGATGTCATCTTTGATGGTTTGCAGGCCTTGCAGCACCGACATGTCGTCGCTGTACGGCACGGTGTAGGTCTGCCACACGGGCTGGCTTTCCTGCTCAGGGCGATAGCGCATCACCTCAAGCGTTAGAGTGTTGAGGCTTTCAGGCATGTTGGTCTGCGCCAGTGTGCTGGGCATCGGCTTGTTCGCCCAAGGCGCCGTAGGCCCGGGTGCCGGGCGGTGAGCGGGTGATCGTCACCGCGCCGTGGCTGATGCGCGGCGGCGCGTCGCCCGCGTAGTGCGCCAGCGTGTGTTGCAGGTGGTTCACGTCGTCGCGCTGCTCAAAACCATCGAGCCGCTGATGCGAGCCACGCGACTCTTTGCGGCTGAGCGCCGAATAGGCCATGGCCTGCGCCACGTCGAGCAAGTAGCCCAGTTCGATCGCCAGCAGCCACTCGGTGTTCCAGCCCTTTGAATGGTCGTCAATGCGCAGCCGCTTAAAGCGCTGCTTCAAGTCGTCAATCGTGCGGCATGTGGCTTGCATTTGCGTGCCGGTGCGGTAGATGCCGCAGCCGTCTTCCATGCTTTGCGCCATCTCGCGGCGCAGCACGGCCAGGCGCTCGCCGCCGCTTGCACTGCCTGCGCTGCGGGTCAACACGTCTAACGCGCGTGTGCATGCGTCTTGCGCTTCGGCCAACAACGCAGGCGGGTTACCCGGCGCAGCCTGCATGGCAAACGCCGCGGCCTCCAGGCCAGCCAGTTTGCCGAACACCAGCAATTCGGTGAGCGAGTTCGAACCCAAGCGGTTGGCGCCATGAATACCCACGCTGGAACACTCACCGGCCGAGTACAGGCCGGGCAGGGTGGAGGCGGTGCGGCCATCGGCCACGATGCCGCCCATGGTGTAGTGCACCGCGGGCAACACGGGGATGCATTCCTTGGCCGGGTTCACGCCCAGGAACTGCTCGGCCAGTTCGCAGATTTGCGGCAAGCGCTCGCGCAGCAAGCGTTCGCCCAGGTGGCGCAGGTCGAGGTGCACGCACTCACCGTGCCGGCTGTGCACCGTTCGGCCGGCTTGCTTTTCGTGCCAGTACGCCTGGCTCAAACGGTCGCGCGGGCCGAGTTCCATCGCCTTGTTGCGCGGCTTGTCGCTGGCCGGGCCCAGGCCATAGTCCTGCAAATAGCGGCGCCCGTCGCGGTTGAGCAAGAAGCCACCTTCGCCGCGGCAAGCCTCGGTGAACAGCAACCCGGTGCCGGGCATGCAGGTGGGGTGGTACTGAACGAACTCCATGTCGCGCAGCGCCACGCCGTAGCGGTAGGCCAGCGCCATGCCGTCGCCGGTGACGATGCCGCCGTTGGTGTTTTCGCGGAACACCCGGCCGGCGCCACCGGTGGCAATGATCACGGCCTTGGCTTGGATGAGCTTGAATTCGCCACTCGAAATGGCGACCGCCACCACGCCCTGGGCGCGGCCGTCGAGCACCAGCAGGTCAACCACAAAGTGCTCATCAAAGCGTTTGATCGACGGGTACTTGATCGAGGTCTGGAACAGCGTGTGCAGCATGTGAAAGCCGGTCTTGTCGGCGGCAAACCAGGTGCGCTCGATCTTCATGCCGCCGAAGGCGCGCACATTGGCATGGCCGTCGGCCGTGCGGCTCCAGGGGCAGCCCCAATGCTCCATCTGCACCAGCTCTTCATGGCAATGGGCGACGAAGTACTCAACAACATCCTGGTCGCACAGCCAGTCGCCGCCCGAGACGGTGTCGTTGAAGTGATGGTCGAGTGAGTCGTGCGCCTGCGTGACCGCCGCCGCGCCACCCTCGGCGGCCACGGTGTGGCTGCGCATGGGGTAGACCTTCGACACCAGCACCACACTCAGCGCGGGGTGGCTCTCGGCGATGGCGATGGCCGCGCGCAAGCCGGCGCCGCCGGCGCCGACGATGACCACATCGCAATGGAACGTGTCCAACTCAGCGTGTCCAGACTAACCGTTGGTACAAGCCGCAGAACCAGGTGCGCTGGGTGGCGCTGGCGGGCTGCACACCAGCGGGCAGGAAGTGCTCGATCTGGTGCTGCCACAGGTCGCTGGCATAGGGCTCCAAGCGGCGGAAGATGCGGCTCATCAGCGGGCGCAGAGGGTGCCACGGGGCAGGGCGGTGATAGTCGACGATCACCACCTTGCCACCGGGCTTGACGACCCGCATCGCCTCGCCCAGCGTGGCCCGGCGCACGGCTTCGGGCTGCTCGTGCAGCAAGAAGAACAGCAGCACCCGGTCAACGCTGGCGTCGGGCATGGCCAGCGCCGATGAATTGGCCTGCGTGAGCGTCACGCGCGCATCAGCCGGCAACTTGGCGCGCAGGTTCTTCAACTGGATCGGCAGCACATCCACCACCTCCAGTTGTGCGGCCGGGGCCAAGCGGGCCAGCAAGCTGGCCGTGAGGTTGCCGTAGACGCAAGCCACTTGCAGCGTGCGCCCGTGAATGGTGCTGCCCAGCGCCGCCAGCGCGTGGTTGCGCAGCGTGGCGTAGTGGCCGAACAAGATGGCGTTGACCAGCCATTCACGCTCGAACAGGTGCACCGCCTTGGGGTGGACGTAGGCCCACCAATAAACGGTTTGCAGGTAGCCGGGGATGGGCAGTGCCTGCGTCAGGGCAGGGTGGGATGAGTCACGATCGACGGCCGCAAGCGTGGTGGACGGTGTGATGGTGGGCTCCTCAACAGTGTTCTGCAGCGGCCCACTGCGCAGGCCCGAGCGGAATGATCGCCGCGGTGCGAAGCCGGCACTTGCCCTGGATCAATTCGTTGATGCGGCGGTGTGGCAGCGCGGTGCTGCGGCCGGCGTTCGAAGTCGCCTGCGATCGACCTGATCTACATCAATGCGTTGCCGTGCCTGCGGCGTAGATTGACCCGACAAGAGGGGTGGAAGGAGCCCTGCGTTGCCAGGCAAGCGGCCCGCAATCCCACCCGCCACATCGCCTGGGTTGGCATTGAGGAGTGGCGCCATGAACAACAAGAATCGGTTTGACGGCCTGAGATGGCTGGCCACGGCGGCCGCCGTGGTGCTTCTTGCGGCGGCCTCGCTGCCCGGCTGTGGCGGCAGCGACTCCGGCGCGGCCGGCCCCACGGGCGCGCCGGGCGGTGCCGGCCCGGCGGGCCCCACCGGCTCAGCCGGGCCTGCCGGCGCGCCGGGTGGCGCCATGGTGCGGGTGGCCAGCAACGCCGCGCCGGCCAGCGATGCCGCCATCGCGGCCTGGACAGCACTCGCCCCGCAAGCCACCGTGACCAGCGTTTCAATCAGCAGCCCACCCGTGGTGCAGTTCACCGTGACCGATGCCAACGGTGCGCCGGTGGTCGGCCTGGGCAACGTGTCGCGCAACGCCACCGCCACCAACCCGGCCACGCTGCCCGGCCTGACCAACCTGGCCTTCTCCCTCGCCAAGCTGGTGCCCGGTGCCAACGGCAACCCGAGCAAGTGGGTCAGCTACATCGTGACCACCGTGCCCACTTACAAAGGCCCGACCGACACCGCCGTCAATCCGCCCGTGCCGCAGCGACCGGGCACCGACAACACCGGCACCTTGGTTGACAACGGTGATGGTTCGTACAAGTACACGTTCTACCGCGACATCACGCAGGCCAAGTCCCAGCTCGATGGCATGACCGTCACCGGCGTCAACAACAAGGCCGACCTGGGTGATGTGACGTTCGAGCCCAACCTGGTGCACCGGTTAACGATTCAGATCTCCGGTAACGCACCCGGCACCGGCACCAACACGCCCAACGCGGTGGCGTTTTCCGGCGTGCCCGGCGTGCCGCTGGTCAAGGCCAAGGATGTGATCCACGACTTCATCCCCGCCACCGGCGCAGCCGTCACCGATTCCGGCCGCGACATCGTGGCCACCGCCAAGTGCAACGACTGCCACCGCCAACTGGGCGGCATTCCGGGCGACAGCGCCGAGAGTTCGGGCGCCGGCTTCCACGGCGGCAGCCGCAATGAAACACGTTATTGCGTGATGTGCCACACCGAGCAGCGCAAGTACGGCCGCACCGAAGCCACGCTGAACGCCACCACGCTGGCGTTCAGCACCGCCACCGAAAAGGTTGACGGCCGCGCCGTGGGCAACCTGCCCAACCACATCCACAAGACGCACATGGGCAAACACCTGGCCAAGCAGAACTACAACTACGGTGGCGTGCGCTACAACGAAGTGGCGTTCCCGCAAGACCTGCGAAATTGCACCAAGTGCCACGACGGCTCGGCCACATCCACCGCGCCCACCAAGCAGGGCGACAACTGGAAGAACGTGCCCAACCGCCTGGCGTGCGGGGCGTGCCATGACGGCATCAACTTCGCCACCGGCATGGGCGTGACGATTGGCGATGCGGCCAAGGGCCTGAAGGCCAGCACCACGTTCGATGGCTTTGCCCACGGTGGCAAGTCGCAGGCCGACGATGCGTTGTGCAGCACCTGCCACACGCCCGGCAACATCGACATCGTCCACCTGCCGGTGACGCCGCCGAGCCCGAGCAATTCGCTGCTGGCGGGCGGCAGCAACAGCAACACCAACGCGGCCTGGATCGCGTCGAACACCAGCCGCTTGCCGGCGGGCGCCATCAAGGTCAGTTACGACCTCAAGAGCGTGGCGCTGAACGCCAGCCGGCAGCCGGTGATGGTGTTTCGCATCTTGCAAAACGGTGTGCGCCAGGACTTCAAGGTCTTCAATGCCGCCGTGCCGGTGGCCGAGCAGGAACTGTGGGACGGCTTCATGGGCGCACCCAGCGTGTACTTCGTCTTCTCGACGCCGCAAGACGGCATTGCCGAGCCGGCCGACTTCAACGCCACGGTCAACGGCTACCTGCGAAGCGTCTGGAACGTTACGTCAACCGGCGCCGGCCGCGGCACACTCACCGGCCCCGACGCCGACGGCTACTACACCGCCACGCTCACCGGCGTGGTGATACCGGCCAGCGCCAAGATGCTCACCGGCGGCCTGGGCTATTCGTACAGCGTGCTCAACACCTTGCCGCTGACGCAAACCAACCTGGCCGACTACCCGGTGCGCGCCGCCACCGCCACCAGCGGGCTGACCGCGGGCATGCCCAACAAGACCGGCGGCCTGATCGTGGTGGCGCCCAACGCACAGAAGGTGGCCAGTGGCTTCACCGGGCGCCGCGCCGTGGTCGAAGATGCGCGTTGCAACAAGTGCCACCAAGAACTGGGCACCTTCACCGAAGAGGCCTTCCACGGCGGCCAGCGCAACGACGGTTCAACCTGTTCATGGTGCCATCGGCCGAACCAGACGAGCAGCGGCTGGGCGGCAGACTCGACCAGCTACGTGCACGCCATCCACGCCGGCAACAAGCGCGCTGTGCCGTTCACCTGGCATGCGACCAGCACCGCCGAGTCGTTCGCCGATGTCAAGTTCCCGGGTGTGCTGAAGGACTGCGAGACCTGCCACCTGCCCGGCACGTTCGACTTCCGGGCCACGGCGTCAGTGGCGGCCTTGCCCAATCGCTTGCACCGCACGGTGGCCACCGGCATCTTCCCGGCCAGTGGGGCGAGCATTCCGGGCTGGCGCGTCAGCGGCACGGCTTGCGTGGCGGGAACACCTTCGGTGGGCACGGCGCTGTCGGCCTTCAGCCTGTCGCCCTATGTTGTGCCATCAACTGCCAGTGCGATCACCAACCACGGCATCGGCTACACGTTCAACGCGGGCTTGACGCCATCGAACAACTGCGCGCCTGACGGCACGTTCTATTCGGTGGCGCCCGGCACCAGTGTGGAGGCCGCCGGCAGCACGCTGGTTAACTCGCCCATCACCACCGCCTGCTTCGCCTGCCACGACTCCAAGCTCGCCCGCGCGCACATGGAGATCAACGGCGGCTCGGTCTACCTGCCGCGCAGCGTGGCCCTGGCCAAGACCGAAACCTGCATGGTGTGCCACGACAGCGGCCGCATCGCCGACATCAAGGTTATGCATGCCAAGTGAGGCCTGGCGCCTGAGTGGGCCGCCAACGCCGTGCCCCAGTTGGCTGGCGCGGCGCGGCGTGGCCTGGCTGGCGCTGTTTCGACTGCCGGTGCTGCTCGCGCTGCTGGTCGCTGCCTTGCCGCACGGCGCCTGGGCCCAGGGCGCGGCCAGCGCGCCTGCGGCCGCACCGGCGGCAGCGGCCTCGGCCGCCGCGCCGGCGCCGGGCCAGTACAGCGAGAAGGGTGCCGACACCTGCCTGGAATGCCATGACGCCGACAGCGACACGGCCAGCCACACCACCGCCGCCATCTTCAAGGGCAAGCATGCGCAGCGCGGCGATGCGCGCACACCGTTCGGCGCCACGGGCTTGCAGTGCGAGGCCTGCCACGGGCCCGGCGCGCAGCATGCGGCCAAGGGCAGCAAGAAAGCCGCCACCATCAACAGCCTGAAGAAAAATTCCTTCATGGGTGCGGCGCAACGCAACGAGCCTTGCCTGGCCTGCCACCAAGGCGGCGTGCGCAGCGGCTGGCATGCCGGTGGCCATGAACGCGGCAAGCTGGCCTGCACCGACTGCCACAAGCTGCATGAGCAAAAAGATGCGGTGCTGGCCAAAAGCACGCAGCCCGAGGTGTGCTTTGCCTGCCACAAGCAGCAGCGCGCTGACTTTCACAAGGCCTCGGCGCACCCGGTGCGCCAGGGCAGCATGGGTTGCAGTGACTGCCACAACCCGCATGGCGCCAGCAACGTGGCGATGCTGCTCAAACCGACAGTTAACCAGACCTGCTTCACCTGCCACGCCGACAAGCGCGGGCCGCTGCTGTGGGAACACGCACCGGTGGCGGAAGACTGCTCGCAATGCCATTCAAGCCATGGCTCGGTGCGCGCCGCGCTGCTCAACAAGAGCCCGCCCTTGCTGTGCCAGCAATGCCACAGCGTGGCCGGCCACCCGGCCGTGCCGCGCACCGGCGCTGCATTGCCTGGCGGGAATGT
>JAYUHT010000013.1:0-7506 GCA_043766725.1 Burkholderiales bacterium
CCACGCCACCATGCAGGCCCTGCGCGGCAGCTACGAGCTGCGCGAACTCGGCGCCGTGACGGTGAAAGGCCGCAGCGAGCCGGTGCGCTCGTACCGGCCACTGGCCGAACGCCAGGGGGTGCAAACAGCCTACCGCGCACCGGTGGGCCGCGACGCCGAACGCCAAGTCTTGCGTGATGCTGCGCAGCGCTTGCAGCATTCGCATCAAGGCTCGTTGACGCTGATTCATGCTGACGCTGGCCTGGGCAAGTCCACGCTGGTGGCTGAGTTGCGCCAGCAGGCCCAGGCGCAAGGCCTGCGCGTGCTGCACGGTGCGGCCGGTGCTGTTGAATCCACCACCGCCTACTTCGCCTGGCAGCCGGTGTTTCGCGCCTTGCTGGGTGTGGACGGCGGCGCGGCGCGTGATGACGTGGCGCAGCGCGTGAACCAATACATGCAGGCCCTGCCCGAATGGGCCCGGCTGGCCCCGCTGCTGGGCAGCGTGCTCGGCCTGGCGCTGCCGGAAGACGCGCTCACCGCGCAGCTCACCGGCGCCGTGCGCGCCGAGAACACGCGCCGCCTGCTCACCGCCATCCTGGCGCATGAAGCGGCGCCCACGCCCACGCTGCTGGTGCTGGAAGACGCGCATTGGCTCGACAGCAGCAGTTGGGCGGTGTTGCATGACGCGGCCACGCTGGCCAGCACGCTGATGCTGGTGGTGACCACACGGCCCCTGAGCGGCGCCGACAGCGCTGAGTTCGCCCGCCTGGAGCAACTGCCGGGCTGCCAGGTGCTGAAGCTGGACACCTTGGCCAGCGAGCACATGAGCCAACTCATTGCCCAGCGCCTGGGCGTGCAGGCCGCGCCGCCAGCGCTATTGAACCTGGTGCAGGAGCGTGCCGCCGGCCACCCGTTCTTTTGCGAGGAGCTGCTGCAAAGCCTGCTTGAATCGGGCAGCTTGCGCGTGAGCGAAGGCCGCTGCGAAGTGGGTGACCTGAAAACGCTGGTGCTGCCCGATTCGGTGCAAGGCGTGATCCTCAGCCGCATCGACCGGCTCACGCCCGGCCAGCACCTGTGCCTGAAGGTGGCGGCGGTGATCGGCCTGAGCTTCACGCTGCGCACGGTGAGCGACACCTTGCCGCAGCGCGCTGAGGCGGCCCAGGTGCATGACAACCTGCGCGGGCTGCACAGCGTGAACCTCACGCTGCCGGCACACGCCACCACTGAAGCCACGCCCGAAGCCTGGCGCTTCAGGCACGCCATCACGCGCGACGTGGCGTATGAACTGATGCCGCAGGCGCAGCGCCAGCCCATTCACCATGCCGTGGCGCAGTGGCTGGAACAGCACCACGCGCAGGAACTGGCGGCACAAAGCGCCCTGCTCGCCCACCACTGGGGCCATGCCGCCGCCCCCGAGCGCGCCCTGCACTACCTTGAACTGGCCGGCGAACAGGCCTTGCGCAACGGCGCCTTTGGCGAGGCCTTGCAGTTCTTCGAACAAGCCGTGGCGCTGCACGCACAAGGCGCTGCGCCCGCCGACGCGCCACGCCGCGCGCGCTGGCAAAAGGGCCTGGCCACGGCGACCTACTTTCTCGGCGACTTGCAGCGCAGCCGCCAGCACGCCGAAGCCGTGGCGGCCATGCTCGACTGGCCGGTGCCGGCCGGTGGCCTGGGCCTGGCGCGCGGCTTGGCGCGTGCGTTAACGCGGCAGATCGCCCACCGCATCTGGCCGCAGCGCTTCCTGGGCCGGCGCGCTGGTGAACACGACGTGTTGGACGAAGCCGCTGATGCCTACCGCATGCTCAGCCAGATCTACTACCTGGCCGGCGCCAACCCCAACGCCCTGGTTTACGTGACGCTGCGTGGCGTGAACGTTGGCGAGCAAGCCGGCCCCTCGCCGACGCTGGCGCGCAACCTGTCGAACATGGGCACGTTGTGCGGCTTCATGGGCAAGCCGGCGTGGGCCGAGTGGTATGGCCGCCGCGCCATCGACATGGCCGAGCATGGCGGCCAGGCCGTGGCCGCGGCCTATGTCTGGTCGAACAAGGCCTTGTCCGAGGCGCAGGCCGGGCACTGGGCCGGCGCCTTGGCGGCCAACACTGAAGCGCTGCAACGGGTACAGCAACTGGGCGACTTCAACTTCGAATGCGAGGTGTTGTCGATCCGCGCCGCCTTGTATACCTGTAGCGGTGACTTTGCCGCCGCGCCTTCGGCCTATGAGCGCCAGCGTGCCTTGGCGCTACGCAAGGGGAATCAGCAGATGTTGTGCTGGGCCTTGCTCGATGAAGTTGAAACGCTGCTCATGCGCGAACGCGACGACGACGCGGCCGAAGTGCTCGAACGCGCCCTGGCCGTGCCCACCGCGCCCAGCGACGGCAGCAGCACGCTGGACAAACTGCAAGCCACCGCGCAAGTGCGCTTGCGCCAGGGCCGCAGCGCTGACGCTGCCGCCGAAGCGCGCCAGGTGCTCGACGCCATCACCCGCCAGACGCCCGCGGGCTACTACTGGGTTGCCTTCGGTGCCAACGCCACCGAGGTGTTCATCGACTTGCTTGCTGGCGGCAGCACCGGCGCGGCGCGGGCCGATGGGCTGGCCCAGGCGCAGCGCGGCTGCAAGGCCCTGGCCAAGCTGGCGCGCACCTTTGGCAATGTGCGGCCCCGCGCCGCGCTGCTGGCCGGGCGGCTGCACGCGGCCCAGGGCAATGCGGCAGCGGCCTTGGCCAGCCTGCAGCAGGCCTTGCAGTTGGCGCAGGCGATGGACATGCGCTTTGAGCAGGCGCGCGCGCAACTCGAAATCGCGCGCCTGGGCGCGGGCGACAGGCCGGCGTTGAGCCAGGCCGTGCAGGCCTTCGAAGACTTGGGCGCTGTGCATTG
This sequence comes from Burkholderiales bacterium, assembly GCA_043766725.1. GTDB lineage: Bacteria > Pseudomonadota > Gammaproteobacteria > Burkholderiales > Burkholderiaceae_C > Rubrivivax. Next base: position 2,854 of record JAYUHT010000013.1, read on the forward strand.
GTTGACGCCAGCGCGCTCGCTGCTGGCCCAGGCTTGATCACACCGGCTGCAACACTGGCCGGCGCATGGCAGCGAACGCCGCGGCGCCGCGCCGTGGCCGATCAAACCTCCGTGATCCTGCGGTTGGCCGCGCCGGGCAGTGTGGCCAGGCTGCGCCCGATGCTCGATGACAGCTCATTGGCGAACACCGAGCCCACAAAGACCCAGTCGGCCCGCGCCTGCGCCGCGGTCAGCGTGACCAGCAGGTAGCCGCGGTCGCTGGTTTCGGCGTAACGCAGATCGGGCACCATTTGCACCAAGGCCTCGGCCAGGTACTGGCGTGTGATACGCGGGTATTCGAGTTCCAGCCCGGCCGAGGTGACCGAAGGCGTCGCGAACTCGACCCCGATGGCAGCGCCGGTGGCGTCTTTCAAGTCGCTGGCCCAGGCGTTGTGCGAGTCGCCGGCCAGCACGACCAGGTTCTTGTCGAGCCGGCGCGCGGTGGCGAACACCGCCTCGCGCGCTGCGGGGTAGCCGTCCCACGTATCAGATTTGAACGGCACGCGCGGCTGCGCCGCCAGGGCCTGTTGCGCGGCACTGCGCAAAGCCGGCGGGGTGGCCTGCGCCTGCAAGAAAGCCGCGATGGCGTCTTCGTTGAAGTTGTCGAGCACGCTCGGCGGCAGGTGCATGCGCCCCATCCAGACCTGCGAGCCGAGCAGTTGCCAGGTCGCGGTGGAAGAATGCAACCCGGCATCCAGCCAGGCCGACTGCTCTGCGCCCAGCATCTGCCGCGTGGCGCTGGCGCTGGCACCGGAAAGGTGGTCGGCGCGCGAGGCTTCCTGGTCTCGGCCGATGGCGCGCGCGTCGAGCATGTGCAGCGTGGCCAGGTTGCCGAAGTCGAAGCGGCGGTAGATCTTGGCCGGCGCGGCGGGGTCGGGCAGGCGCATCGGCAACCATTCCTGGAACGCCTGCATGGCCGCCGCGCGCCGCGCGGTGAAGCTGCCCTTGCTCGGGTCGTGCGCACCCGCACCGTCGCGCCAGATGCCGTTGATGAGGTCGTGGTCGTCCCACACCGCGATCACCGGCATCGCGGCGTGCATCGCCTTCAGGTCGAAGTCGCCGCGGTAGAAAGCGTGGCGGTCGCGGTAGTCCTGCAGCGTGATCAGTTCGCGGTCGGGTTCCCAGTTGCGGCCCAGCAGGCGTGAGGCGAATTCGAGCGCGCGGCTCAGGTCGGATTCATAGATGTAGTCGCCCAGCAGCACGGCGGCGTCGATGTCGCCGCGCCGCGCTGCGTCGGCGTAGGCGTGGAACTGGCCCACCGGGTACGCCGCGCAGCTCATCACCGCCAGCCGCACCTGCCCGCCCGCCCCCATCGCGCCAGCGGGCAGGGTCTTGGTACGCCCGGCGGGCGACAGCTCACCACCGAAGCGGAAGCGATAGTGGTAGGTGGTGGCCGGCTGCAGGCCGCTGGCGTCGACCTTGACCGTGTAGTCGCGCGCCGCGCTGGTGCTGGCGGTGCCCGAGGCCACCAGGCTGGTGAAGAGCGGGTCGCGCGCGATCTCCCAGCCGACACTAACCGCGCCGGTGCTGTTTTGCGTGACGCGGGTCCAGAGCATGACGCGGTCGGCCAACGGGTCGCCGCTGGCCACGCCGTGGCCGAACGTGCCCTCAGGCACGGTGCCGCCGCCGCAAGCGGACAGGCCGGTGCCAAGCGTGCCCAGTGCGGCGCCGGCCAGCGCGCCGTCGCGCACGAAGCGCCGGCGCGTGATGGGCGCGGCATTGGGCAGGGATTCGGTCGTTTCGCTGGGTGGTACCGCTGCAGGCAGTTCAGGCTGGCTCATGTTGGATGATCCCCATGCATGGCACGCGTGCGCGCGGCGCCGGTTCAAGCAGGCGAGCTCGAGGCCAGGCCCGGTGACAGGCCCAATACCAGCTTCTGGTACAGCCCCAGGTATTCGCGCGCCGGCCCGGCCCAGGAAAAATCGCGTGCCATGGCAGTGTGCATCAAGGCGCGCCAGCCGGCAGCGTCATGCCAGCAGGCCAGTGCGCGCTCCAGCGCCAGGGCCAGCGCTGCGGGCGTGGCTTCATCGAAGACAAAGCCCGTGGCGCGATGGGCGCGGCGCGCGGCGTCGCTGGCGTCCACCACCGTGTCGGCCAGGCCGCCCACGCGGCGTACCACCGGCAGCGTGCCATAGCGCAAACCGTAGAGTTGAGTCAGACCGCAGGGCTCGAAGCGCGAGGGCACGAGGATCATGTCGGCGCCGGCCATGACACGGTGCGCGCGGGCTTCGTCATAGCCCACGAACACGCCCACCTGGCCCGGGTGTTCGGTGGCCAGGTCGCGCAGCGCGGCCACCAAGGCGGCATCGCCACTGCCCTGCACCACGAGCTGCACGCCTTGCTGCAAGAAGCGGCTCATCGCGGCCAACACCAAGTCAACGCCCTTTTGCATGGTCAGGCGGCTGACCATGGCCAGCAGCGGCTGGCGCGGGTCGGCTTGCAGGCCGGCTTCGCGTTGCAATGCCGCCTTGCACGCCACCTTGCCGGCCAGATGTTCAGCGCTGTAGGTCTGGGCCAGGGCGCGGTCGCTGGCCGGGTTCCACACCGCGGTGTCGATGCCGTTGAGGATGCCGGTCACATCGTCAGCGCGTTTGCGGATCACGCCATCCAGCCCGGCACCGAATTCGGCCGTGGTCATCTCCTGGGCATAGCTGGGGCTCACGGTGGTGATGGCATCAGCAAACTTCAGCCCGGCCTTCATGAACGACAACTGGCCGTGGTATTCAAGCGCGGCGGGCAGCATGAAGCGCGCCGGCAGCCCGAGCAAGGCGCCGTCTTGCAGCGGGAACAGGCCCTGGAAAGCCAGGTTGTGGATCGTGAACACGGTGGCCACTCGGCGCGCCGCGTGCAGCGGCTCCAGGTACGCACAGGCCAACGCGGCATGCCAGTCGTGGGCATGCACGACTTGTGGCGACCAGTCGGCGTCAATCCCGCCGCAAGCCAGTTGCGCGGCGACCCAGCCCAGCAGGCCGAAGCGCTGCAGGTTGTCACTCCATTCGCTGCCGTCATCAGCCTGGTAAGGGCCGCCGGGGCGCTGGTAGAAGAACGGTGCGTCCACCACATACACCGGCAGGCCCAGCACCGGAATCTGCGCCCGCAGCACACGCACCCGGGCGGCGCCAAAGGCCGGGCTCAGGTCGCACAGCACATGGGCACCGGCCAGCGCATCGATGATGGGCGGCAAGCCGGGCAGCAGCAGCCGCACCTGGGCGCCCTGTGCCACCAGCGCCTGCGGCAAGGAACCCAGCACATCAGCCAGCCCACCGGTCTTGACCAGCGGGAACACCTCGGCGCCGACATGCAGGATCTTCATGCGAGTTTTTCCAACATGGTCTGTGTCACCAGGGTCACGCCCTTCGGGGTGACGAAGAAGCGCTGCGCATCCAGCGCGGCGTCTTCACCGATCACCATGCCATCTGGCAGCACACACCCACGGTCGATCACGCACTGGTGCAGCCGCACGCCGCGCCCGACCTGCACACCGGGCAACAGCACCGACCAATTCACCAGGGCGAAGGAGTGCACGCGCACGCTGGAAAACAGCACCGAGCGGAACAAGCGCCCGGAAATGATGCAGCCGCCCGAGACCAGCGACTCGATGGCCATGCCGCGCCGGTCATCGGCGTTGTGCACGAACTTGGCCGGCGCGAGCTGCGGCTGGTAGGTCAGGATCGGCCAGTCGCGGTCGTACATGTCGAGCAACGGGTCGGTGGCGGTGAGGTCGATGTTGGCGTCCCAGTAGGCGTCGATCGTGCCCACGTCGCGCCAGTAGGCCTCCATGCCGGGCTTTTGGCCAACGCAACTCATGCTGAACGGGTGCGCCACAGCGCAGCCGTTGCGCACCGCATGTGGAATGATGTCCTTGCCGAAGTCGTGCGACGAGCCGGGGTCGTTCATGTCGCGCTTGAGTTGCTCGTAGAGGTACTTGGCATCGAAGATGTAGATGCCCATGCTGGCCAGCGACTTGTCGGGCTGCCCGGGCATGGCCGCGGGTTCGGCCGGCTTTTCGGTGAAGCTGGTGATGACGCGCGCTTCATCGACCGCCATCACGCCGAAGGCCTGCGCCTCGCTGCGCGGCACCTCGATGCAGCCCACCGTGCACGGCCGGCCATGCGCGGCATGGTCGGCCAACATCACGGCATAGTTCATCTTGTAGATGTGGTCGCCGGCCAGCACCACGACGTAGTCGGCTTCGTAGCCATCGAGGATGTCCTGGTTCTGGCTCACCGCGTCAGCCGTGCCTTCGTACCAGCGCTCGTCGCCCTGGCGCTGTTGCGCGGGCAGCAGGTCGACGAACTCGTTCATCTCGGTCTTCATGAAGGCCCAGCCGCGCTGCAGGTGGCGCAGCAGGCTGTGGCTTTTGTACTGCGTGATGACACCGATGCGGCGAATGCCCGAATTGAGGCAATTGCTCAGCGCAAAGTCGATGATGCGGAACTTGCCGCCGAAGTAAACCGCCGGCTTGGCGCGACGATCGGTCAGTGCATGCAGGCGGCTGCCGCGCCCGCCGGCCAGCACCAGCGCGACGGTGCGTTTGGGCAAGTCAAGGCCACGGGCGAGATCCAGGTTGGGCATGGGCGGCTTTCCGGTCAGTGTCAGGTGAATGCTGGGCGC
>JAYUHT010000014.1:0-7504 GCA_043766725.1 Burkholderiales bacterium
AGCTCGACACCGCCGTCACCTGGGCCGCCGCACCGGTGGCGCCGCGCGTGGACACCATCGCCGCATGCCGGTGCTGCACACCTGGTTCGTCACCTTCGGCCTGTGGCGGGCCGACAACCAGGCCGAGCTGAAGATGGACGTGCACCACCGCCACGCGGCCATGGTCTCGACCCGCGGCAACGCCGGCCAGGCGGGTGAAGCGGCGCAGGTGTCGAGCTTCAAGGCCGGCATGCAGTTGCACGACGACCGCTTCCTGGACATCGTGCCCGAGCCCTGGTGGAACGGCCCCACGGCGGTGATGACGACCATCTTCCCCAGCGTCATCTTGCAGCAGCAGGTGAACAGCGTGTCCACCCGGCTGATCATTCCAGACGGCCACGGTAACTTCGACTTTGAGTGGACGCATTTCGGCTTTGCCGACGACGACGAAGCCATGACCCGGCGCCGCCTGCGTCAGGCCAACCTGTTCGGCCCGGCGGGGTTTGTGTCGGCGGATGATGGCGAGGTGATTGAGCTTTCGCAGATGGGCTTCGAGAGCAAGCCCGGCCACCGCACCTTGGCTGAACTGGGCGGTCGCGAAGTGGGCGACACCGACCATATGGTCACTGAAACGCTGATCCGCGGCATGTACCGCTATTGGCGCGAGGTGATGGCCGACGACCAGCCTGCTGCATCTTGAGCATCAGCATGAAGCCCGAAGACTTCTTCGCCCTGACGCAGCTCTATGCCGCGTATGCCGCGGCGCTGGATGCGCGCGACTGGAACGCCTGGATCGACCTGTTCACCGAAGACTGCAGCTACCGCCTGGTGCCGCGCGAAAACCATGAACGCGGGCTGCCGCTGGCCACGCTGGGCTTCGAAAGCAAGGGCATGCTGAAGGATCGCGCCTACGCCATCAGCGAAACGCTGTTTCACGACCCGTACTACCAGCGCCATGTGATCGGCGTGCCGCGCTTGCTGAAAGTGGATGAACAAGGCGCCTGGCAAGTGGAAGCGAACTACGCGGTGTTTCGCACCAAGCTGTCGAAGTTGACCACCGTGTTCAACGTGGGGCGCTACCTGGACACCGTTGTTAACGATAGCGGTGAGGTGAAGTTCGCCGCCAAGCTGTGCGTGTACGACAGCGAGATGATTCCCAATTCCATCATTCACCCGATCTGAATAAACCATCATGAGCGCAGACTGGCTAGATGCCGCCGCAGAGCAAGACCTTTGGGATGGGGCCGGCGTGGCCGCCATCGTGCTGGGCCAGGAACTGGCGTTGTTTCGCGTGGGCGACGCCCTGTACGCCACCGACAACCTGTGCACCCACGGCCATGCCCGCTTGTGCGAAGGTTTTGTCGAAGGCCATGAAATCGAATGCCCGTTGCACCAGGGCCGGTTTGACTTGAAAACCGGCGAGGCCACTTGTGCGCCTTGCACCGAGCCGATCAAGACCTACCCCATCCGCATTGAAGGCGGGCGGGTTCAGGTTAGCCTGAGCTGAAGCCCGAGCGTCACGCGATCCACCACATCAACACAAAAGACGGAGACAAACATGAGCGACACCTACGTTCTGGTACACGGCGCCTGGCACACCGGCGCTGAACTCGAAACCACGGCCGAGCACATTCGCAAGATGGGCCACACGGTGCATTGCCCCACCCTGGCCGGCAACCGCCCGGGCGACAACCGCGCCACCACCGGGCTGATGGACGCGGCGCAGTCGCTGGCCGCATACCTGCGCGAAAACAACCTGCAAAAGGTGCGCCTGGTGGGCCACAGCTACGGCGGCATGGTCATCACGCAGTTGATGACGCTGGAGCCGGCGCGTGTGCAACGCCTGGTGTATGTGAACGCCTTCGTGCCCAACCCGGGCGAATCGCTGAACGACATGGTGCCGCCCATTTACGTGGGCTTGTTCGACCAGATTGCCGGGGCCAGCGGTGGCGCGGTGACGCTGCCCTTCCCGATCTGGCGCGAGGCGTTCATCAGCGACGCTGACCTGGCGCTGGCCACCACAGCCTACGAAAAGCTCAACCCCCACCCGTACAAGACCTTCACCGACAAGGTGGCGCTGACCGAGCCGCCAGCGGCCTGGCAAGTGGGCAAGAGCTATGTGAACTGCCAACAAGACACCGCCTTGCCGCACAGCCTGCCATGGCACCCGCGCTTGTCTGAAAAGCTCGGGCTGTTTCGCCTGGTTGAATGCCCGGGCAGCCATGAAATCTGGTTCACCGACCCGGGCACCATTGCGCGCGCCATCGTCGCCGCCGGGCGCGACTAAGCCTTTACGCGAAGAGCACAGACCCGGTTGACAACCTGGCGCGCGCCGCGTGGTACCCATGCGGCGCTGCTTGCCGGCACTTCGACGCTGGCCTGGCATGGGGCGTGCACCGCAGGCACCAAGTTGATGTCGATCAATTTGCGCTGCGCCGCTGGGTCGTACTGGCGTGGATGGCGGCGCTGCAGCTCTTCGGCTCTTCGAGCAGCGTCACCGCGTTGAGCGTCACGTCGGTCTGCAGCAGCGGCACGACCTCGACATCCCAGGCCTGACCCAGCGGGTCTTGAGTTGTTCGCTAGCTTCGCTGCGGCCGCTGCGAAGGCCACACGTCGCCTTGCTCGATGCGCCGCGCGCTGCGCTCGCCGATGCCGACGTTGGCAGCCGATGCAACTTGGCTGATCGCGTTGCAGTGGTCTCCAACTGTCGTAGAGACTAACGTTCCATGTAAGCCGTGTTCAACCTAGGATATGCAGAGTTTCCCTCTAGCGCCCGGCCAAGCTTCTCAGCTTGCGCAGGCCGCGCACCGTGTTGTGCAGCAGCGCATCGCGAACACCTGACTCGCCAACCGGCTTGGGGCTCAAGCCCCACGACCGCAAGCGGCCGTTGGCGGCGTACAGCAAGGCGCGTTTGTCGATGGCCGGGGTGCGAAACGTCACGCTGAATGACACCGACACCTCGGGCCCGTTCTGCACCCAATGCGGCGCATTCACAGGGAAGTGCAGGCCAAGGCCCGGCGTCAAATCAAAGACCTGCGACTTGGCTTCAAAAGCGTCTTGATAGTTCAGGTTGCGGTGGCCGCCGCCGTAGTTGGATTCGATCTCTTTCTCAGTCAGCACGCTGCGGTCAGTGCCGTCCCACATGTAGACTTTTTTGCTGCCGGTGAGTTGCAGCAAAAAATTGTGTTCACCGTCCATGTGGTACGGCGTGCGCGAGCCCGGTGAGCTGACGAAAATGTAGCCTTCGTGGCGGCGCATGCCCGGTGTGAGGCGCTCAGAAAAGTGCGCCACGTCAGTCAAGCAAGCGTCCAGCAAGGCGCGGTAAGTCGGGTCGGTTTCGACGTTTTTCAGCACCATCCACGAGCGGCAGGTCTCGATGCGGCGTATCGTTTCTTGCACGCTCAAACCGTTTTGTGGTGTGAGCTTGTCGTGCATGTCGATGTCAATGGTGCCGACGTTGTATTCGACCTTGGCACTCGGCAAGCGTGTGGACAGCGCGACCAAGCTTTCCAAAGAAAAAAGCGGGTTGCCACACAGCGCATGCTTGACCAAAAACGGCTGGTGCGGAAAGGCGGCAGTGAACAGCGCAGGTTCAAGTTGAAGGCGCGTGGAAGTGGCGTTTTCGGTGTGCGTCATGACGGCGTGCCTTTTGAACTTTTCGCGCGCATGCCTTGCAGCTTGCGCTTGATCTGCAGCAGCGCGGGCAACCAATTCACCAAGCACTTCCCGCGCCAACCGCCACCGGCGATGACGCAGGTTTCGATGGTGCGGCCCGAGCGCCACAAGTGGTCAATCATGGGGTGATCGGGCTTGGCGCATGAGTCCATCCAGGGGAAGCTGGGCTCATCAAACGCACTGCGTATGCTTTCCAATTCCAACAGCACGCCGGGCGAATACTTTGCATACTTTTCTTCGAAGCCAATCTTGAACGCCCAAGCGCCGTCAGGGCCGATGAAGTTACATTTCATCGCGACGGCAGCCCCGTCCAAGCGCAAGGCGAACAGGCCCAAACGGCCACGCGCATGAGCCTGCGTGATGACGTCAGTGAAGTAGCGACGGTCTGGTTCGGTGGACGCGAACGCCGAGCCTTCGCGGCCCTTCCAACCGCTGGCTTCCAAGCTCAAGAATTCATCGAGCCACGGCTGCGCGTCGGCACCTGGCAGCAGGCGATCGAAGCGCATGTCGCCCTGCTCGCCCAGACGCTGCACCAACCGCCGGTACTCTTTGGACTTCTTTTTGCTCAGCGCACCGTCCAAGTAAGCGCGACTGTCTTGCGCAGGTTCCACTTCAAGCAACGCGCGATCAAAGCGGCCTTCTTGAAAATGGGGCCGCTTGAGGTCGTCAAGCGCATGTTTCAACACACCGGCAAACGGGCCGTCTGCGCGCATGCTTTGCAGGCTCAAAACTTCGCAGTGGGCCTGCGGCGAGGCCAGCCACGTCAAAAATGAGATCAGCGTGCCGTGGGCGTGGCTGCGGCTGACCAAAGGAGTGCACAAGAACACGTACTTGTGCTGCCACATGCGCAGTGACGGCATGGGAAGCCCGCGGTAAACGGCACAGCGCTCCAAAGGAAACACGCCGCACAAACTCGGCGGTTCGCTGGCTTCGTCAAGCACCAGTATCAGCTCGAGGCGGGGCGCGTCGTTCAGCGCTTGCAGGCCGGGCATGACTTGCCACGGTTCGTAAAACACATTGGGCTCAAGCGCCGATGCAGCCAGAGCCTGCCATCCTTGAACATAGGGCAGTAACTCATCCGCCGTTTTCACCACGTGAACGCTGAGCCGCGCCTCCCTGACGCGGGCCACGTTTGCGGTCAGTGCGCGCCAGCTGGCATCGGCAGGCCACAGCTTGTTGACGGTGTCGGCACCAGACGCCGCGGTGGTGACGCGGCAGTGTTCAGCGTTCAAGGTGGCGAGCATGTGAAAAGGTTGAAGACTGGGTCAAGCGAACGAGCGCGGCACGAAGCGGTGTTTGATCCTGCGAAGCAAGTCTTCAACACTGAATTTCAAGCGGTCGCGTTGCAACACCAACCAATGCAGCTCGCTGGTGTCGGTACAAAGCGAGCGTTTGTATCTCTGGTCGCCAGCCATGAAGTCGTAAACGCGATGCCCGGCTGCGGCATTGAAGCTCACCGCCATGGCGTGGGAGACCAAACCGGGACTGTCCTGACCGTCCAACAAGCTGTAGTTGATGCCTGATTGGTAGTTGTACACCTTGTCGCGGTAGACAAAGTTGTACAAGCAACTGATGACTTTGTCGCCGGCCGACAAGCGAAGCAGTTGAACCTCACCGCGCGCAAAGGCGGCGGCTATCAGCCGTTGGTGAAAGGCGACAACATAGCCGTTCAAGAACGCGCCGGAACGCCCTTTGGAGATCCAGTAGGCCGAGTGCAATGTTTGAAGTTCGGTCATGATGGCCTGCGCTTGGTCCAGCGTTTGCGCGGCTTCCAGCTTCAACGGCCCGAGCAAAGCGTACTGCCGAAGGCTGCGGCGAATATGGTATCTGGGCTTTTGCCCCAACAACTCTAAGTAGTCTTCGATGCCCTTGCCTGCGCTTTTCGAAGCGTCGTTCAGTGGTTCACCGCTTGGGCGGTTTGGGCGGTTTGGGCGCTGTGGGTGTTCTTCGCGTTCCGGGAGTTGCAAGTCATCGGTGGCTTGCGATTTGCGGCCCAAGCTGTCTAGCTGCACTTGAAAGGTGGTGCTGGTTCGTTGGTGCAGGCGCGTGCCAGGCGCGCCTGTCAGCTCGGTTGCCACATGGGTCATGCCAGGAAAATGGCATTCGTCCCAGGACGGCACGTCGTTGACCAAGTGATTGAGCATGGCGTTTTGCACGTCATCGTGCACGGCCTTGTCGATGAGCAACGCGTTGTATTCAATGGTGATTTCGTCGAACTGGGTGTTGCCGGTGCAGTTCAAATGCAAACCATGGCTGCAGATGAAACCGTGCCGCCTGATTTGGCGACTGGCCAGAAGCGCCAAACCCACGGTGCGGTCACCGTTGCGGCTGCGCATCAAACGCGGACGCTCGGCGGCGGGCAGGGTCTCGAGCCAGCTGCCTATCCAGGTCCACGACAAGAAAAACGAGTGGTCGGCGCGGGTCAGCAATTCGCGCCACTCCACCTCCAAATCGGCCACGGTGAACTGCCCGCTAATTTGAGTACTCACCGGGCCGGTGGGCGTTGCGTTGACAAAATTCATCGAGCTGGCTTTGGCGTTCATCACAGAGACTCGGAGCGAGTACGCTCAAGACAAGGCAACGTGGGCCATCACCACACGGACATCGCCGTTGTCATCGCTCGCGCTGACAGGTGCCTTGAGCAAATTTTGGGAGGCCTGCATACGTAGGCGTGGAGCACTGATTGTCCCTGTCTTTGCCCCACTTCCACCAAGAGCTAACCGCCTGGACGCCCAAACCGGGGTGCTTCGCGTAACAAGCCCGCGCGCTCACGCCCAAGGCCCCACCGCCGAGAGCCATACCGGGTTCATGCGCGTGAATCTCGGTTTGCAAAGTGTCAATTTCCCGCTGGAGGTGTCGGGCAGGTTGCAGACCAACGCATCGGTCTTGCTATTGATAGGTCAGCAGGCTGACGAACAGATGCCCTTCGACGCGCCTGTCGACCTGGTGGAACACCGGGCGCAGGCCTACATCACGCCGCGCGACGCGGTGCCCAGTGCCAACGATCTGCGCGAACACCTGTGCAGCGTGCTGCCGGCCTACATGCTGCCCCAGCATGTACTGCCCCTGATGGCCGTGCCGCTGCTGCCTAACGGCAAGATCGACCGGCGCAGCTTGCCCGCGCCCACCGTGCAGGGCATCGAACCCGCGCCGGCCGCGCAACAGTGCGCAGCGCCAGCGAAGCCGGTTTGGCGGCCCTGTGGGAAGAGGTGCTGGGCATCAACGGCGTGCAGGTGACCGACAACTTCTTCGACCTGGGCGGACACTCGCTGCTGGCCATGCGCATGGCCGTGCGCATGGAGCGCGAGCTCGGCCTGCGCATCGACCTGCGCCGGCTGACTTACGAAAGCCTGAGCCAGTTGGCGGCCAGCGCGAGCCAGCCGCTGGCGCCCACACCGCTGCAAGCCAACGCAGCCGCACACGCAAAACCGGGTTTGCTGAACCGGCTGCTGAACACGCTGCGGCCTGGCGCTGGCGCAACCTGACGGCGCGCACCCGGCTCGCCGCGCGGCGCTCAGAAAATGTCGAATTGGCGCTCACGCCGCACCTGCTTGAGCCAGTGCTTGAAGCGCGCCTTGTCAGCCAGCGCGGCACGGTCACGCTTGATCTGGAACAGGCCGACTTCAAACTCGCGCACCTGCTGGTCGATCAAGCCGCCCAGGCGCATCGGGTTCAGGCGCCCATCTTCCACCAGGCCGTAGTGCATGCACAGTTGCATTTCACGCGCCATGATTTCTTCTTCAATTTCATCCAGCTGCTCGGCCAACAGCTTGTTGAAGCGGCGCACGCGCTCGGGCGGCGCGTCGGTGATCTGGCTGCGGTCGACCTGCTCGATCTCAAGCTGCAACTG
>JAYUHT010000015.1:0-2820 GCA_043766725.1 Burkholderiales bacterium
GCCCGCCTTGGCAAAGCGCCGCGCCACATCGGCAATGTGTTCATGCACGCCAAAAATTTCGCTCAACACCAACACCACGGGGGCGTTGGCCTTGCCGGCCGGCGCGGCGCGGTAGGCGGGCATCTTGAAGCCGCCCACGGGGATGGTGACTTCGCCGGCCACCAGCCCGGCGTCGTCAGTCTTGACCACGGTTTGCGCGCAGATCGGCAAGGCCGCGGCGGCAAAGCCGGTGCCCACGGCAGCACGCAGCACGGCACGGCGGCCGGGGTCGCGGTGGGGCACCAGCAGGTCGAAATCGGCTTGGTTCATGGCGACATTCCTGTTGATGGTTGGGGGTGGGTCGCCTTGATTCTATGAAGCGTTGTGCCGGGGGCTGCCGCGCCGCGCCTTCGGCGCCCGCGGGTCTGCACTTGCACGCTCAGTTCAGCTTGAGCTGGATGTGCCAGGTGCTGGCATCAGACGGCGTGGCCTGAACGCTGAAGCCCAGCTCGCGCGCCAGTTCGAGCATGCGCTGGTTTTCTTTCAGCACCACCGCCACCAGGCGCTGTGTGCCGCGCGCTTTGAGGTGGCCGATCAACTTGTGCATCAGCCGCACTCCCAAGCCCCCGCCCTTCAAGTCCGAACGCACGATGATGCCGAATTCGGCGTCCTGGTTGTCGGGGTCGCAGATGGCGCGCACCACGCCCAGCGTCTCTTCGCCCCCCGCCGCTGCCTGCGCCGTGGCGATGAACGCCATCTCGCGTTCATAGTCAATCTGGGTCAGCCGCGCCAGTTCGCTGTGCTCGATGCTGCGCCGGCTGTAGAAGACGCGCAGGCGCACGTCCACCGCATCGAGCCGGGCCAAGAACGCCAGATGCTGGGCTTCGTCGTCGGGCCGGATGGGGCGCAACGTGAGCTGCCGGCCTTGCCAGGCAAAGCTTTCCACCAGCTCGGCCGGGTACGGGCGGATGGCGAAATTCGCCGCGCCACCCGGTGCCGCGGCGCTCACCCGCACACGCGCATCGAGCGCAATCACGCCGGCGGCGTCGGCCAGCAGCGGGTTGATGTCGAGTTCGGCAATGCGGGGCTCGTCGGCCAGCAGTTGCGCCACGGCCATGAGCACGCCCACCACAGCTGCCGTGTCGGCCGCCGGCACATCACGCCACCCCGCCAGCAAACGCGCCACCCGGGTGCGCGCCATCAAGGCCCGCGCCAGCGGCTCGTTCAAGGGCGGCAAGGCCACCGCACGATCGGCCACCACTTCAACCGCCGTGCCACCCTGGCCGAACAACAGCACCGGGCCGAACACGGCGTCGACACTGGCCCCGACGATCAACTCCAAGGCCTGCGGCCGGCGCACCATGGCCTGCACCGTGAAGCCGGCCAGCGTGGCATCCGGGCGCGCCTGGCCCACGCGCTTGATCATCGCCTCGGCCGCCTGGCGCACCGCCGCCGCGTCTTCCAGCGCCAGCGCCACACCGCCCACGTCGCTCTTGTGCGTGATCTGCGGTGACACGATCTTCAACACCACGGGGTAGCCCATCGCGTCGGCCGCCGCCACCGCCGCTGGCACGTCGGCGCCCAAACTGCGCGTGGCCACCACGGGCACGCCACAGGCGGCCAACAACTCCTTGGCCTGCGCCTCGCTCAGCAGTTCACGCCCCTGCTGCAACACGGTGTCGACGATCGCGCGCACGCGCACCAGGTCGATCGCGGCGCTTGCCGCGCGCGCGGGCGGCGTCTCGATCAATTGCGCCTGGTTGGCGCGATAGGTTTGCAGCAGCGCGAACGCATGCACGGCCTGCTCCGGCGTGTCGTGGTTGGCCACACCGGCGGCATGAAAGGCATCGCGCGCCGCTTGCAATGCCGGTCCGCCCAACCAACAGCTCAGCACCCGGCCCGGCGCGGTTTGCACCACCGGCACCAGGGCGGCGGCGATGGCGCTGCTGGGCACGATGGCCGTGGGCGCGTGCATGAACAGCAGCGTGCCGCTGGCGGGGTCGGCCAACAGGCTGCGCAGCGCATGCACATAGCGTTCAACCGGCGCGTCGCCAATGATGTCCACCGGGTTGGCCCGGCTCCAGTTGCGCGGCAAGCCACTGTCCAGCAAGGCCAGCGTGGCCGGGGTTATTGGTGCCAGCGGCACGCCGGCCAGCGCGGCGGCGTCAGCGGCCATCACCCCGGCGCCGCCACCGTTGGTGACGATGGTCAGCCGCGCCAGGGGGTCGCCCGTGCCGGCTGTGTTCAGGCCGGCGTGGGCGTGAAAGTGCGCCAGCGTCTCCGCAGCCACGAACAGGTCTTGCAAGGTGCCAACACGCAACATGCCGGCGCGCCGGATGGCGGCGTCGTACACCAGATCAGACCCCGCCAGCGCGCCGGTGTGCGAAGCCGCGGCGGCCTGGCCTTGCGGCGAGCGCCCGGCCTTGACCACCAGCACCGGCTTGTTGCGCGCCGCCGCGCGCGCCGCCGACATGAACTTGCGCGGCGACTCGATGCCTTCCACGTACAGCAAGATGGAGCGCGTGCGCGCGTCGCTGGCCAGCCAGTCGAGCATGTCACCGAAGTCGATGTCGGCGTGCTCGCCCAAGGAAACACAGTGCGAAAAGCCGATGCCGCGGCCCTGCGCCCAGTCCAGCATCGCCGTCACCAGTGCGCCCGATTGCGACACCAAGGCCAGGCCACCGGCGGGTGCGCCCACATGCGCAAAGCTGGCGTTCAGCCGCGCGTGGGGCGACAGCAGGCCCAGGCTGTTTGGCCCCAGGATGCGCAGCAGGTGGGCTCGTGCCGCGCTCAGCATGGCGCGTTTGTGTTCGGCACTCAGGCCGGCTGTGAGCACGATGG
>JAYUHT010000016.1:0-2820 GCA_043766725.1 Burkholderiales bacterium
TACAAGCTCACCGCCGCGCATTCACGCCCTTCGGTCAGCGTGTAGGCCTGCACCACGTCGTCGGGCAGCATAGTGATCTTCCAACCCGGCATGTAGACGGTGGACAGCCGCTCGCGCGCCACCTTGTCCAGCGTGCTGTCGGGCGCCAGCGCCAGGCCCGGCGCGGCGATGTGGATACCGAACACCACCGTGCCGCTGCCCAGGCCCTGCACCGACAAGGCGTCGTCGATTTCGGTGGTAGCCGAGTCGTCGATCGAGAACGCCTGCGCGCTGGACAGCGGCAAGACCTCGGTGATGCGCGGCGCGGCCAGTGCCGGGAACGCCGTGCCTTTGGGAAAGACCTCGAACAGGAAGCGGCGCCAATGGAACTGGTAGGGGCTGTCGATGGCGCCGGCGGCCTTGAGCAGATCGAGCGGGGCCTGCTTGGCGCGGCGTGTTGCCTCGACCACGGCCTTGTATTCGGGTGCGTTCTTGTCGGGCTTGAACAAGATGCGGTAGAGCTGCTCGCGCACTGGCGCCGGGCAGTCGCCCGCAGCCAGGGCCTGGGCCCAGGTGTCGATTTGCGCCGCCACGGCCGCCTTGCGCTCGATGCCCAGCAGCGCCGCCTTCACCGTTTCTTCGGGTGCCTTCTTGAACTGGCCGCGGCCCAGGCGGCGAAAGTAGTGCGGTGCCTCGAACAGGCGGAACAGCGCCGCCGCCTGGCGCTCGACGCCGGCGCCGGCGCTGAAATAGTCGCGTGCCAGGTCGGCAAAGCCGAATTCGCCTTCGGGCGCGAATTCCCACGCCAAATCGAGGTCGATCTCCTGCGCCAAGGCCTGCGCCTGGCTGATCAGCGCGGCCGGAGTGGGGGTCTCGAAGCGCAGCATCACGTTGCTGGCCTTGACCTTGACGCGCTTGCCCGAGTCCATCTCCAACTGCAAGGAGCTCTCGGCCTCGGACATCACGCGCGCGGCGTGGAACTTGCCGGCTTCTTCATACAGGGCATACATCGGCCGGGATTGTCGCGCATGGGTTCATGGCGCCGATCGCCGGATATCGGCCGACAAGCCGGCCGTCCTGTGCATGCCCCCGTTTCCTGGCGGCAAGGTTGTTGCCGAACTTCTTATTGGAAGCGCAGCGTCACCGTGCGCAGATTCACCAGCGGCGCCCACTCCATTGGGTCGAGCACCAGCGCCGTGCCCAGCACCATGGCCAGTTCGCGGCCCTTCAGCGCGGCCAGCGGCAACGCCGGCGGCGACGCACCCTTCTCCGGCACCGGCGCAATGGCGCGGATT
The DNA here is from genome assembly GCA_043766725.1 of Burkholderiales bacterium. GTDB lineage: Bacteria > Pseudomonadota > Gammaproteobacteria > Burkholderiales > Burkholderiaceae_C > Rubrivivax. The sequence goes on from JAYUHT010000016.1 coordinate 1,275, forward strand.
TCGCGCACGAATTCGCTGCGCTCGCGGCGCCGCTCGTGAAAGTCGGCGCGCAGGCTGGCGTCGGTGGTCAAGACCATGTGGCCGCCCCAAACGTCGCTCTCACGCGCCGTGGCCGGCTTGGCCTCATAAGCCAGCAACTCGTACGAGCCGGCTTCAGGCACCGGCGCCAGGGCGCTGGACATCAGCGTTCGCAGCGCACCATTGCGCCGCTCGCCGGCCTTGACCTCTGCCGCAAAGGCCGGCGCGAACGAGGTGGCCACGGTCAACCCGCCCGCGTTTTCGTGTGCGAGCCGGGCCACGAGTTTGAACGGCGCGGCGCGCAGCGTGACGGTGGCGCCGTCGGCCAGCGGCCAGCGCTTGCCGTCTTGCTCGATGTGTGCGTCGTAGGCCCAGCGCGGGTCGCGATGCGCGGCATCGAACATGGCCTGCGTGATCCAGGCACGCAACGGCGGGTGCTCGCTGCTGGCCAGCCAGGCATTGCCATGGCCGATGAAGCCGGCGCTGCGGTCGAAGTGCGGCAGCACGCTGGCCCCTTGCTGGATCAGCCACTCGGCCACCTCGCGCCGGCCGCCGGCCAGCGCGCCTTCAAGCGGCGTCACCTTCACACCAGGCCGGCCGTCGGGGTCGGCGCCAGCCTTGAGCAGCCGCGCCAGCGCCGGCCGCGCGCCGTAGTAGGCGGCCGTTTGCATGACCGTTGACTCTGCGCCCATGAAGGCGGCGTCGAACTGATCGACCTGGGCGCCGGCGCCAAGCAACAGCTCGAACCAGGCGGCCGTGCGCGCCGGGTTGTCCTTCTTGAAGGCCAGGTGCAACGCGCAACCCACCACGCCGCAGGCATTGGCATCGGCGCCGCGCGCCACCAGGGCACGGGCCATGTCGAGATCGTCGCGCAGCAGCGCACGCAGCAGCGGCGTGCCCAGGTTGCCGAAACGCACGCTGGGCGACAGCTCCGGGCCCAATGCGGCCAGATCGGCCACGCTGCGCACGCGCCAGTGGGCGGCCCGGGCGCGGTGCGTGGCGTCAGCCAGCAGCTCGGCTGGTGGCGGTAGCAGGCCTTCGCCGACCCAGCGCTGCGCCTGGCGATCGAAGTCAAGTGCGTCGCGCGGCGGCTGCAGCTTGCCGCGCGAAACCAGTTCGAGCAGGCTCCACTGCTCACGCCCGGCGGCATCACGCCAGGTGACGACGGGGCTGCGTTGGGCCGCCTCATACAAGTTGGCCACCGCCACGCGCAGGGCCACGGGCACATCCACCAGGCCGCCGCTGGCGCGCAGTGTGCGCAGCTCTTGTGCGCCGATGCGCTTGGCATCAACCCACTTCATCACGCTGGCGCGGCGTGCGGCATCGGCATCGTCGAAATGGGCCAGGCGCAGCACATAGGCATCGTTGCCGGCGGTGTGGTCCCAGGCGGCGATCAGCGCCTCGCGTTCCTGGGCTGTCCAGGCGGGCCGCGCCTGCGCGCCGCGTGGTGGGTGTTCCAGTTCGGCTGCGGCTGCGCCGGGCTGGGTGTTCGTGGTTCCCGCGGCCGGGAAAACCAGGCCGGTGCCCG
>JAYUHT010000017.1:0-7495 GCA_043766725.1 Burkholderiales bacterium
GACCGCACGCGGCAGCAGCTCCAGCGTTCGCGCCTCGGGCATGGCCTCCACCGACTTCAAACGCCGCGTCATCACGTTGGTGCGCGTCTGCGCGTCGTCGATCGTCTTCGCCGCTTCGTCGAGCTTCTTGCGCGTCTTGGCCAGGATGGCGCCGAACTGGGTGAATTCGGTCTTCACCGCCCCCAGCACCTCCCACACCTCGGCGCTGCGCTTTTCCAGCGCCAGGGTGCGAAAACCCATCTGCAGGCTCGACAACATCGCCAGCAAGGTGGTGGGGCCGGCCAGCATCACGCGGTGTTCGCGCTGCATCGCCTCCACCAAGCCCGGGCGGCGCAAGGCCTCGGCATACAAGCCTTCGGTAGGCACGAACAGGATGGCGAAATCGGTGGTGTGCGGCGCGGCCAGGTATTTCTCTTTGATCGTTCTGGCCTCAAGACGCAAGCGGGTGTCGATGGCCTTGGCGGCGGCTTCGGCCGCCGGCGCATCGGCCAGGTCTTGCGCTTGCTGCAAGCGCTCGTAATCTTCACGCGGAAACTTCGCGTCGATGGGCAACCACAGGCCGCCGTCGGCGTCGTTGCGGCCTGGCAGGCGAATGGCGAATTCCACCCGGGCGCCACTGCCGGGAACGGTTTCCACGTTGCGTTCATATTGCGTGGCGGTGAACACCTGTTCGAGCAGGCCTTGCAACTGCACCTCGCCAAACGTTCCACGTGACTTGACGTTGGTGAGCACCCGGTTGAGCGAGCCCACGTCGCGCGCCAGGTTCTGCATCTCGCCCAGGCCGCGGTGCACTTGCTCCAGCCGCTCGGCCACTTGCTTGAAGCTTTCGCCCAGGCGTTGCTCCAGCGTGGCGTGGAGCTTTTCGTCCACCGTGGCACGCATTTGTTCGAGCTTGCGTTCGTTGCCTTCTTGCAAGGCCACCAGGCGCTGCTCCACCGCCAGGCGCACGTCGCTCATGCGGCGCTCGTTGGCTTCGGTCAGCGCGCGCAACTGTTCAGCCAGGTTCTCGCCCAGGCGCAGCAGGCTCTGGTTCATCTGCCCTTGCAGCGCGCCAAGCTGGGTGCGAAAGCTGTCGATCTGCTCGTTCTGCGTGCGCGCCACGTCACCGGCCTGGTTGAGCAGGCTTTGCTGGAACAGGCTCAAGCTGCCGGCCAATTCCTGGCGCGTGCCGCGGGCGCTCTCCAGCACCTCGCGGCGGACTTCACGCTCGACGTGCGCAGACTGCTCGGTGGCCTTGAGTTGCAGTGCCTCAAAGGCGCGCCGGTCGGGCCGACGCAGGGCCAGCCACAACAGCAATGCCAGCGCCAGCAGCAACATCACGAACACTGCCAACAAGATCCCCGGAACCCACGGCGCCCAGAGCGCCAACGTTGCCCATTGCGTCATGCGGCCATTGTCTCAGCCGCTTGCGAGCGCCCCCAGGCCAGCCAAGGCAGGCTGCCCCCGAGGGGATCAAGGAAAGTGGCAAAGCCACATTTCCTTGAGCGTCAGCCGCCTCAGCTCTTGCACTGAATCGTGGCCTGGGCCTGAACCGCGTCGCCCGCGCCGATGAAGTCTTGCGCCTGCGCCACACGCTTGAGCAGCATGTTGTCTTCCAGCTCAGCACGCTGCGTGCTGTGCCACTGCCGCAGCACCTGGTAGCCCGTGGGGCACAGGCGCGTGGCCTCGGCCTTGAGTTGCACCAGGGTGCGGCTGCGCAGCTCGAAGGCCTGCGGTTGGCCCGCTGCGGTGCCCAGGCTGCGCACGTTCACCTGGGCGCACGCGCACAGGGCCGTGGCAGCCAGGCAGGCCAGGAGCTTGGTTTTCATCACCCCATTCTTGGCCCGATGCCCAACCAGCATGGCCGCAAGAAGCGCTGCGAACGCAGCGCATTGCTCAGCGCGCGCTCAGCACCTGCGGGTTCAGTGCGGTGGGCGGGTGGCCAGCGTGTGGGCCAAAACCCAGCGCGGCGATCAGGTTCGCCGCCGCCAGATTCACCATGGCCCGCCGCGTGGGCAGGCTGGCGCTGGCGATGTGCGGCGTGAGCACGACGTTCGGCAGATCCAGCAAGTCCGGCAGCACCACCGGCTCGCCTTCGAACACATCGAGCCCGGCCGCGGCAATCGTGCCGGCGCGCAACGCCGCGGCCAGGGCGGCGTCGTCAACGATGCCGCCGCGGGCAATGTTGATCAGCGTGGCCGTGCGCTTCATGCGCGCCAGTTCCGCCGCGCCGATGAGGTGCTGCGCCGCGGGCGTGTAGGGCAACACCAGCACCAAATGGTCGGCCTGGGACAACAGCTCATTGAAGCTCACATGGCGCGCGCGCAACGGCGCTTCCACCTCGGCCGGCAGGCGTGTGCGGTTGTGATAGATCACGTTCATGCCAAAACCTAAAGCGCCGCGCCGGGCGATGGCCTGGCCGATGCGCCCCATGCCCAGCACGCCCAGCGTGGCGCCATGCACGTCGGCACCGGCAAACAGGTCGTGGCTCCATTTCGTCCACTTGCCGGCACGCAGGAAGCGTTCGCTCTCGGCCATGCGCCGCGCCGTGGCCATCATCAACGCGAAGCCGAAGTCGGCCGTGGTTTCAGTCAGCACGTCGGGCGCGTTGCTCACCAGCACGCCCCGCGCAGTGCAGGCCGGTAGGTCGATGTTGTTGACGCCCACGGCCATGGAGCACACCGCGCGCAGTTGCGGGCAGGACTGCAACAGCGCGTCATCGACGCGCTCGCCGCTGGTGACGAACACACCAGCCTTGCCCTGCAGGCGGCGAATCAGTTCGGGCTGCTCCCAGACATCGTCATGCTCATTGGCCTCGACTTCAAAGTGCTCGCGCAGAGTGGCCAGCACTTCAGGAAACACGCCGCGCGCCACCAGCACCGCGGGCTTGGGTGGTTTTGGAGACAGCACGCTGTTCATTTGGGTTGCACCTGCACCGCCGGCGCGGCGCTGCCTTTGAGCGTGGAGCCGGGGTGGAAGCCGATCACGGCCAGCATCACGAAGAAGCCCACCACGTAGGCCACGGCCACGAACCAGCCGTGGCGCAACCACTGCCCGACCGAACGCGCTTCGGGGTACATGTTGGCCAGCGCCACACCCGCCGACGAGCCGAACCAGATCATCGAGCCGCCGAAGCCCACTGCGTAGGCCAAAAAGCCCCAGTCGTAGCCACCTTGCTTGAGCGCCAGGGCGGTGAGCGGAATGTTGTCGAACACCGCCGACAGGAACCCCAAGCCCAGGGCCGTGGGCCAGGACGCCGCGGGCAAATGTTCCACCGGCATCATCGACGCGCATAACACCAGCGACAACAGGAACACCGAGCCTTTGAAGGCACCGGGCAACAAGTTCCAATCGGGCATGCGCACCGCCACGCCCAGCAGCAAGGCGGCCCACACCGCCAGGCCCAGGAAGGGCAGGCTGTCGGCTTGCGCGTTGAAGCGGGTGTTGACGACCACGTTCACCACCACCGCCGCGGCCAGGATGAACGCCACCACGCCCACACGGGCCCAATCAATGCGCGCACCGGCTGTTTCATCGCGCTGGATCGGCGAATACGCCTGCTGCTGCAGCGCGGCCGGAATGCCGAAGATGAACAAGGCCACCACCGAACCGATGTAGGCCTCGAGCACTTCGAGCGGGCTGACACCGGCGATCCACATCATGGTGGTGGTGGTGTCGCCCACCACGCTGCCGGCGCCGCCGGCGTTGGACGCTGCCACGATGGCGGCCAGGAAGCCGATGTGCACCTTGGCCCGGAACACGGTGTGGGCGATGGCGCCGCCGATCATCGCGGCGGCGATGTTGTCCAGGAACGAGGACAACACGAACACCAGCACCAGCAGCACGAAGCAGCCCTTCCAGTCGTCGGGCAGGTAGCGCGGCAGCACGGCGGGCACCTGGCTTTCCTCGAAGTGCTTGGCCAGCAGCGCAAAGCCCAGCAGCAGGAGCAGCAGGTTGCTCAGCACCACCCATTCATGCCCGAGGTGGCCCATGAAGCCGGGCAGGCCGGCGCCCGTCTTGAACGGCGACACGGCAACCTTGTACAGCGCGATCACGATTGCCCCGACCAGGGCGATGCGCAACGTGGCATGGTGGAACAAGGCCACGCCCGCCAGCACCACGGCGAACATGAAGAACTCCACCGGGATGCCGCCCAGCGTGGGGCCGGCAAATGCGGTGTCGGCCGCCAGCGCGGACAGCGGGCTGGCCAAGGCCAGCAGCGCAAGGGCGCGGCACAGCGTGGCGCGTCTTGTTTTCATCGACAAACCTCTTGTGGGGGCCGGCCACGCCGGCGGCGTCATTCTAGGAAGCGAGCAAAGGCGGCCACCGGCTCGCGCTCGGTGACGAGGCTGTTTTCAATGGCGAGCGGGTCAGCATGACCCAGCGCCATGCCGCAGACCAGCATCTCGCTGGCCGGCGCGCCGATGTGTTCCATGATGATGCGGTGATAAGGCGTGAAGGCCGCCTGGGGGCAGGTGTGCAGGCCGCGTGCGCGCGCCGCGATCATCACGCTTTGCAGGAACATGCCGTAGTCCATCCAACTGCCCTGGCGCATGACCCGGCTAATGGTGAAGATCAAGCCCACGGGGGCGCCGAAGAATTCGTAGTTGCGCCGGTGCTGGGCGTGCATGCGCTGCTTGTCAGCCTTGCCGATGCCCAGCAGGCCGTACAGATCCCAACCCACCTTGCGCCGGCGCTCCAGGAACGGGCTGACCCATTCGGTGGGGTAATACGGGTACTCCTCGGCGTGTCCTTTGCCGTCGGGGTCATCAAAGGCGCGCTGCAGTTTGTCTGCCAAGCCCTGGCGCGCCGCGCCGGTGAGCACCGTCACCAGCCACGGCTGGGTGTTCGTGCCAGAGGGTGCCCGAGACGCAACGCGCAGGATGTCTTCAACGTCGGCGCGCGGCACGGGCGTGGGCAGGAAGGCGCGGATCGACTGGCGGCTGGTCAGGGCGGCGTCGACCGCGGTTTGCGTATCGGCTGGGCTAATTGGGTTCATGGCGCCATTCTTCCATTGCGCCCGGAGCCCGCCAGCGGCAGCGCCCACGGCACTGTTCTAGAAAACCCTCCCTAAACATTGCTGCACCGCAACAAAACGCTTGCAAGCAAATGCGAAATCCCTATACTTCAGTTCATGTTGCAGCGCAGCAAACGTTGCACAGAGTTTGAACCTCAACCCTGAACCCGGAGATATCAACATGCTGACCGCCGAACAAGTCCTGGCCGCCCACAAGGCCAACGTCGAAACGATCTTTGGCCTGACGAACAAGGCCTTCGAAGGCGTTGAGCGCCTGGTCGAATTGAACCTGCAAGTGGCACGCGCCGCCATCAGCGAAGCCGCTGCCAGCACCAAGGCCGCCCTGTCGGTCAAGGATCCGCAAGAGCTGATGGCTCTGCAAGCCCAGTTCCTGCAACCCGCCGCCGAAAAGGCCGCCGCTTATGGCCGCCACGTCTATGACATCGCCGCCGCCACGGGCGCTGAAGTGACGAAGGTCGCCGAAGCCCAAGCTGCCGACGTGCAAGCCAAGGTGATGGGGCTGGTTGACAGCGCCGTGAAGAACGCGCCGGCCGGCAGCGAAAGCGCCGTGGCCATGGTCAAGTCCGCCGTGGCTGCTGCCAGCAACGCCTACGAGTCGGTGAACAAGGCCGCCAAGCAAGCCGCCGAAGTTGCCGAAGCCAACTTCCAAGCGATGCAGAACACCGCTGTCAAGGCTGCCCAGGCTCCGGCCAAGGGCAAGCGCGCCTAAGCAACAAGTTAAGGGAGCGTCACTGGGCGCCACTTCGCAAAAGGAAGCAGGGAACTTTCACGAAGTTGGCGTATCCCATAAGGGCCACGGTCTGATCGACGTGGTCTCTTTGGATGGTTGTCTCCTCGGTACCTCCTGAAACCCCCTTTCAAGGTACCTTTACGGCCCAGCGCAAGCTGGGCCGTCTTCTTTTGTGGACGCCGCGCTTGTCCTGCCCACCCATCCGCGGTTAACGATCCTGAGTCTGCCGGCAGTTAAGTGAACTAGCGTTAGCCTGAAAATCATATTAAGAAATTAACAAAAAGTCGTTTTCAGGAATATGACTGATCGATAGAGTCGCCCGCTGCACTGCAACATACGGGCACGCCGAGGCATGGACTGGCTAGCGATCATCAGTGGTTTCGGCGTCGGCGCCATTGTCGGCCTCACCGGCGTGGGCGGAGGCTCGCTCATGACGCCGCTTTTGATGGGTGTGTTTCGTTTGAGCCCGGCCGTGGCGATCGGCACCGATCTGTGGTTTGCCGCACTGACCAAAGCCGGTGGCGCCGTGGCGCACCAGCGCCACGGGCATGTTGACCGCCGCATCACCTGCTTGCTGCTGCTGGGCAGCATCCCGGCGGCAGTGGCCACGATCGCGCTGATGCACCTCACCGGCATCACCAAAGGCTGGGCGCAGGCCTTGACGTTCTCGCTTGGCATTGCCCTGCTGCTCACCGCGGTGACAGTGGCCTACAAACACGTTTGGCACCGCCTGGGTTTGCGGCTGGAAGCCTGGCTGCCCGAACGCCGCAAGCGCAACTTGACCGTGCTGGCCGGCGCCGTGCTCGGCGTGCTGGTGTCGCTCAGCTCGATTGGCGCCGGTGCCCTGGGCGCCACGCTCATCTTGCTGCTGTACCCGCGCCTGCCTACGCAGCGCCTGGTGGGCACCGACATTGCGCATGCCGTGCCGCTCACGCTGGTGGCCGGCATCGGCCACGCCACGCTGGGCCATGTTGACTACAGCCTGCTGGCGCCGCTGCTGCTGGGTTCGCTGCCCGGCATCTGGCTGGGCGCTCGGCTGACCAAGACGCTGCCTGAAACCCTGGTGCGCACACTGCTGTGCGTCTCGCTCGTCACCGCCGGTTTGAAAGTGATCCACTAGCCATGTACCAATACACCGACTTCGACCGCCAGTTCGTCCACGCCCGCGCCGCGCAGTTTCGCGACCAGTTGCAGCGCCACTTGGCGGGCGACTTGCCGGAAGACGAATTCCGCCCGCTGCGCCTGCAAAACGGCTGGTACGTGCAGCGCCACGCGCCGATGCTGCGCGTGGCCGTGCCTTACGGCGAATTGAGCAGCCGCCAGCTGCGCCAGCTGGCCCGCATCGCGCGCGAATTCGACCGCGGCTATGGCCACCTCACCACGCGCCAGAACGTGCAGTTCAACTGGATCCCGCTCGAGCGCGCGGCGGATGTGATGGATTTGCTGGCTGAAGTGGACATGCACGGCATCCAGACCAGCGGCAACTGCATCCGCAACATCACCAGCGATGCGTTGGCGGGTGTGGCACCTGATGAAGTGGTGGACCCGCGGCCCTACTGCGAAATCCTGCGCCAGTGGAGCACGCTGCACCCTGAGTTCGCCTTCCTGCCGCGCAAGTTCAAGATCGCCGTCACGGGCGCGCGCGAAGACCGTGCTGCTATCGCTTGGCATGACATCGGCCTGCAACTGCTCAAAAACGATGCCGGTGAAGTGGGCTTCAAGGTGCTGGTGGGCGGCGGCATGGGCCG
>JAYUHT010000018.1:0-2818 GCA_043766725.1 Burkholderiales bacterium
ATGCGCCGCCCGGCAGCGGTGTCGACTTCCTGCGTATAGGTTTTCAGCCCCAGTTTCTCGACCTTGCCGCGCAACTCGCGCGCGGCCGCGGCGTCGGCAAAGGCTCCCACTTGCACCACCATGCGTTGGCTGGTGGCCGTCGCTGGCTTGTCGGCACTGGCCGCCACGGCGGCGGGCGGCGGCGCGACGGTTGGGTCTGTGGCCGGCTTGGGAAGGGCCGCAGGCGGCGGTGCTGGCTTGGCCTTCGCTACCGGTGCGGGGGTGGGTGCCGGCGTGGGTGTGGTTGCGGGTGCGGGTACAGGCGCGTTCACAGGCGCAGCAGCCTGCACAGGTGCTGGCGCTGAAGCCCCCACCCGGGGCACCGCTGGCGCAGCTGCTGCCGCCGGCTCGGACACCACGGCCCCAGTGACCCGCGCCCGTGGGGGCGGCGCAACCAACGGCGGGCTGGCATCCTTGCGCGGAATCTCGATGGGAATGTCCACCGGAATCGGGCGTGGCTGGGTCTCGAACAGGAGCGGGAAACCGACCACGCCGGTGCCCAGCAGCACCGCCGCGCCGATCAACCGGCGCCGCGCACTGGTGCGGGCCAGCTGCACCACGGTGGCGTCATCTTGGGCTGTGGCGGCTTGAGGCTGGCGTTTGAAAAGTGAGAGCACGGCGGTCGAGGGGGGTGCCACGCCGGCGCCTCAACTGGGAGCAGTGAGATGCGCCGCGGCCATCTTGGGCAGGCCGTCTTTCAGCACGCCACCCACGGTGAGGAACGAGCCGAAGACCACGATTCTATCCACCGCCTGCGCCGCAGCCAGCGCCGCGGCCAGGGCCTGCTGCGGGCTGGCATGGCAGTGCACGGGCACGGCGCGCGCGCCGTTCACCGTGCGCACCACCTGGGCCAGGTCAGCAGCGCTGGCCGCACGCTCCAGCGGCAAATCGGTGCAATGCCAACTGTCGACCAGTGGCGCGATATGGCGCAGCAAGCCGGCCAGGTCTTTGTCGTGCATGGCGCCGAACACGGCATGGGTGCGCGGGAAGTAGCCCATCTGGTCGAGGTTGCGCGCCAGCACGGCCACCGCTTGCGGGTTGTGGGCCACGTCGAGCACCAAAGCAGGCTGCCCGGGAATGATTTGAAACCGGCCGGGCAGGTCGACCGTGGCCAGGCCCACACGCACCGCCTGCGCGGTGATGGGCAGGCGTTCGCGCAAGGCTTCAAACGCGGCCAACACACCACTGGCGTTGAGCAACTGGTTGGCACCGCGCAGCGCCGGGTACGCCAGGCCGGTGTAGCGCCGCCCACGGCCCGACCAGGCCCATTGCTGGCGGTCGCCGCCGTGGTTGAAATCGCGCCCGGCCAACCACAGGTCGGCTTCCACTTGCTGCGCATGCTCGACCACGCTGCGCGGCGGCAGCGGGTCAGCCACGATGGCCGGCTTGCCCTTGCGCATGATGCAGGCCTTCTCGTAGCCGATGGCTTCGCGGTCAGAGCCCAGGTACTCGGTGTGGTCCAGGTCGATGCTGGTGAGCACGGCGCAGTCGGTGTCGAAGATGTTGACCACATCCAGCCGCCCGCCCAGGCCCACTTCGAGGATCACCAGATCCAACGGCGCCGCGGCCAGCGCCCGGGCGATGGCCAGGAAGGTGAATTCAAAGTACGTCAGCGTGATGTCGCCGCGCGCCGCCTCCACCGCCGCGAAGTGCGGCAACAGCGCATCGGCATCGATGTTGCGCCCGCCGATGCGGCAGCGTTCTTCGAAGTGAACGAGGTGCGGTTTGCTGAACAGCCCCACCCGATAGCCCGCCTGCAAGGCAATGGCTTCGAGCATGGCGCAGGTGCTGCCCTTGCCGTTGGTGCCGGCCACGGTGATCACCGGCACGCTGAAGGCCAGGCCCAGGCGGTCGCGCACGGCGGCACCGCGGGCCAGCGTGAAGTCGATGCTCGTGGGGTGCAGCCGCTCGCAGTGAGCGAGCCATTCGGCCAGAGTGGCGGGGGTGGTCATGAGGGGTCTACCAGCTTGATAGCGGCGCCGGCCTCGGCGCGCGCGTCAAGCCACCGTCAAGCCACGGCATCTGCGCCTTGGCGCTGCAGCATGGCCAGCAGGCGGGCGATGGTGGGGCGCAACTGGCGGCGGTCGACGATCATGTCCAGCGCCCCTTTGGTGATGAGCAACTCGCTGCGCTGAAAGCCTTCAGGCAGCTTTTCGCGCACCGTGTTTTCAATCACCCGCGGGCCGGCAAAACCGATCAGCGCCTTGGGCTCGCCGATCACCACATCGGCCACGAAGGCGAAGCTGGCCGACACGCCGCCCATGGTGGGGTCGGTGAGCACGCTCACATGGGGCAAACGGGCCTTGGCCAGGCGCGTGAGCGCGGCATTGGTCTTGGCCATCTGGAACAGGCTGAACAGGCCTTCTTGCATGCGCGCGCCACCGCTGGCGGCGAAGCTGATGAACGGCACCTTCTGTTCGATAGCGGCTTCAACGCCGCGCACGAAACGTTCGCCCACCACCGAGCCCATCGAGCCGCCCATGAAGTCGAACTCGAAGCACGCCACCACCACCGGCACCGTCATCACCGCGCCACCCATCACCACCAACGCATCCGTTTCGCCGGTGGTTTCAAGTGCTGCCTTCAGCCGTTCGGGGTACTTCTTGCTGTCGCGGAACTTCAGCGCGTCGACGGGCAGCACTTCCTGGCCGATCTGGTAGCGGCCTTCGGGGTCGAGGAAACTGTCGAGCCGGCCGCGTGCGCCGATGCGCAGGTGGTGGCTGCACTTGGGGCAGACGTTGAGGTTTTCTTCGAGATCGGTTTTGTACAGCACCGTCTC
>JAYUHT010000019.1:0-19511 GCA_043766725.1 Burkholderiales bacterium
ACCATCATGAACATCATGCTCAAGACCGGCCAGACCTGGCACGCCAGCCACGCGGCTCAAACTTGACATCGGACACTTGACTTTCAACACGGTTGCTCAGGCGTACAGGTCGAGCACGCCACGGCGTGCCGCACGTGGCGCAGCCAGGCTGTTGTCGCGCCAGTCCGAGGCGCCTGCGGCGGCGCCGCGCGCGTCATCGGCCCGGCTGCGGCTGCCCGGCTCACCGGGTTGGCCTGGCGGGTGGCGCGGGTCCGACACATCACTGCCGCCCAGGCTGAAGCCGGCGTCTTGCAGCGCACTGGCCAAGGCCGGCATGGCTTGCTCCAAGGCGTCGCGGGTGAAGGCGTTGACAGCTTGGAAGTCGACCTGCGCCACCGTGCCGTTCAGCCCAATGTTCACCAAGATCGGGCCCAGCTCGGCCGGGTGCAGGGTCAGCTCTGCCTGCTGGATGCCGTCGCGCAGGAACAGCGCTAACTGCGCACCCAACGCGGGTGCGAACTCGCGGCTGCCGGGTGCCACCGCGAGATCGGCTTGCGCCGGCGTTGGCGTGGCCGCGGCTGCGGCCATGGCGTGTTCCAGTGCCTGGGCCCAGGCAGGTGTTGCGGCCTGCGCGTTGGGCAGTGCCTGCGCCGGGTTCGCCCCGGCCGCTGGCCTGCCTTCGGCGGCTTCAGGTTTGCCGGTGGCCAGGCCATCGGCGGCGCGATCGGTGGCCACGCTGCCAGCCCGGCCATGGCCGGGCTGCGCTGGGGTGTCGGTGGCCTCGGGAGCACGAGCATGGCCGTGTGCAGCCGAGCGCAGCGCAGCCATGTTGGCCGCCCGCTCTTCGTTCTCGCCCAACGCCGCCGCCGTGCGTTCCTGGGCGGCTGCCGGCAAGGCCGCGGCGGCTGGCAGGGTGGCCTGTGCGCCGGGCATGCCCGGGCCGGCGGCGGGCATGGCTTCAGCCGCTGCGGCAACGGGCGCTGCGGGCGTTGTGCCCAGCGGCAGGGCCAGGGCTGCGTTGGCATCGGCAGTGGTGCGTCGGCCGCGTTCATCCGCGGCGTCGGCCTGGCCACGGGCTTCTTGCTCGACACGGGCACTGCCGGGCGCGGGCTTGCCTTCGCTGCCAGCCGCGCTGGCGCGTGGTGCGGCAGCAGCGGTGGCTGGCTTGGCCGGGCCCTGCGCACGTGGCTGCGGCATGGCGGTGGCGGTGGCCTCGCCGTGGGCTGGCTTGTCGGCTGCAGCCGGCGGTTTTTTGCTCTCGGCCGCCTCAGCGCGTTCGCGCGCACGCTTCAGCTCGCGGTTAAAGGCCGCCGGGTCAAGCGGTTTGGCGGCCGGCCCGGGTGGCGCGGCATGGGGCGTGGGCAAGGCGCTGAGCTGGGGCAGTGCGGGGGGTGGAGTCATGACAGCTTCAGTAGGTAGTGGGCAGGGCGTCGGCGTGCAGGCTCAGGGTGTCTGGGGCGGGCTGGGGCCGCGCCGTGGCCTGGCGTTGGGCGAATTCATCGTGATCCTTCTGCTCGCGTCGGCGTGCCTGCACAGCGGCCATCGCGCGGCGCCGTTCGATCAGCACGCGCAAGCTGGCCAGGCGCCGCTCATGGGCGTGGCATTGGCGCTGCACCGCGGCCTGCTGCGCTTCCAAGGCGTGCACCTGGTGCCGCTGTTGGGCCACGGCATCATCAAGCCGCTGCATGAAGGCGCGAAAGCTGTGCAGCAACTCCACGCTGCTTGCCCCGCGCGCCTGGGGTGACCAGCGGGTCTGGTAGTCGCGCCGGTAGTGCAGCAGTTGTTCGGCCTGGGCGCGGCCGTTTTCGCTGGCCACCTGCGCGCGTTGCAGCGCTGCACTGCAACGGTCGCGCGCCGTGGTTTCGTGTTCCAGCAGGGCCAGCAGGGTGGTGGGCATCGACAGGGTCTGGGTCAGCTCATCAAGGTGCGCGCCAACAGCTCGTTGCTCTGCGCCAGCGTTGCCGCCTCGTGCATGCCTTGCTGCAAGAAGGCCAGCAGCGGCTCGTGCAGACGCACGGCGGTGTCGAGTTCGCTGTCTTGCCCAGGCGTGTAGGCGCCGATCTGGATCAGGTCTTGGGCCTTGCGATAGCGCGCCAGCAACTGGCGCGCGCGGCGGGCCTGGAGGAGCTGGTCGTGGTCGACCACGTTGTTCATCACGCGCGAGATCGAGCGTTCCACATCGATGGCCGGGAAGTGCCCGCCCTCGGCCAGCTCGCGTGCGAGCACGATGTGGCCGTCGAGGATACCGCGCGCGGCGTCGGCGATCGGGTCTTGCGGGTCGTCGCCCTCGGTCAGCACGGTGTACAGCGCGGTGATCGAGCCCACGCCGTTCAGGCCGTTGCCGCTGCGTTCCACCAACTGCGGCAGCTTGGCAAAGCAGCTCGGCGGGTAGCCGCGTGTGGCCGGTGGCTCGCCGACGGCCAGGGCGATCTCGCGCTGCGCCATGGCGTAGCGGGTCAGGCTGTCCAGCAGCAGCAGCACATGCTGGCCGGCGTCGCGGAAGTGTTCGGCAATGGCGCTGGCGTAGTGCGCACCTTGCATGCGCAGCAGCGGCGGCACATCGGCCGGCGCGGCCACCACCACGCTGCGCGCACGCCCCTGCGCTTCAAGAATGTCTTCGATGAATTCCTTGACTTCGCGGCCGCGCTCGCCGATCAGGCCGACCACGATCACATCGGCCGCGGTGTAGCGCGCCATCATGCCCATCAGCACGCTCTTGCCCACGCCGGTGCCGGCAAACAGGCCCATGCGCTGGCCGCGGCCCACGGTGAGCAAGGCATTGATGGCTCTAACGCCGGTGTCCAGCGGTGCGCGGATGGGTGAGCGTTGCATGGCATTGAGCGGGCGGCGTTGCATCGGCTCGTTGACCACGTTGCGCAGCGCGCCCTGGCCATCAATGGGCGCACCGTGCGGGTCGAGCACGCGGCCGAGCAGGCCACGGCCCACCGGCAGGTGCAGGCTGCGGTCTTCACTGCGCCGCCAGGCCGGGCCGTGGCCGGCAAAGCGCGGCGGCAATTGCGCGGCCGGGCGTGGCAGCACGCGCGCGCCGGGCGTGAGGCCATGCATCTCGCCCGTGGGCATGAGGTAGGCGCGTGCGCCGCTGAAGCCCACCACCTCGGCCAGCACATCGCTCTGGCCCGGGCTGCGCACCACGCACACCGCGCCCACCGGCACGCGCAGGCCGGTGGCTTCGAGCACCAGGCCCGCCACCCGCACCAGCAGGCCTTCGCAAGGCAGCGGCGCCGGCGTGGCAGCGGCCTCGCCCAAATCGCCCAGATAGCGTTGCCAGCGCTGTGCGCGCGGGCCGTCCCACAGCAGTTCTTCCGTCATGGTGGGGCCGCCTGGCCGGGCGCGTCGCCCGCCCAAGGCAGGCCGGTGCCCAGGGTCTGCGTGGCCTGGGCCCAGCGTTGTTCAATGCGCGCGTCCACCAAGCCAAGCTCGGACTCCACGCGGCAGCCACCCCGCAGCAGCTGCGTATCGGCCAGCAGGCGGGCACCGCGTGCGGCCAGGGTTTCTTGCAGCCCCAGGGCCACGAACGCAAGGTCTTCCGGGTGCACGTGCACGCTGATGTGGCGTGCACCGAGCAGCATGTCAGCCAGGGCCTGGCGTGCCACGTCGGCCACCAGTTCGGGCCGCGCCGCCAACTCGCTGCGCAGCACCTGGCGTGCTAGCAAAGCAGCGGTGTCGGCCAGGCCCTGCGCCAGGCGGGCCTCGAGCGCATTCAGTTGTGCATCAAAGCTGCGCAGCAGTTCGCCCAGCCGCAGTGCCACCTGCGCGCGGTGTTCTTGCTTGCAGGTTTCCAGCACTTGCTGGCCCGCAGCGTGGCCTTCTTGGTGGCCGGCGCGGCGGCCGGCTTCGTAGGCGGCTGCCGTCTGGGCGCGCAGTGCTTGTGCCAACTCGTCGGCCGGGTTGGTTGCGCCGGCGCGGTACGCTCCCGCCGTGCCGGTGGCCTGCAAGCTGCGTGGCTGCCAGGCGGCCACGCTGCCCAAGGATTCGCGTGGAATGAAGCGCGGCGAAGGTTGGCGCAGCGCTGCAACGGGTGCCAACGCCAGGGGTTCAGACGAATTCATCATCGCCGCCACCGCCCATCACGATCACGCCTTCATCAGACAGCCGGCGCACGATCTTGAGCAACTCCTTCTGCTCGGCCTCGACCTCGGACAAGCGCACCGGCCCGCGCGACTCCAGGTCTTCGCGCAAGGTCTCAGCCGCGCGCGAGCTCATGTTCTTGAAGATCTTCTCGCGCAACTCCGGCGTGGCGCCCTTCAATGCGACCACCAGCGAGTCGGTCTGCACTTCCTTCAACAGCGACTGGAAGCCCTTGTCATCGAGCTTGTTCAGGTCGTCGAACGTGAACATGTTGTCCATGATTTTTTGTGCCAGGTCGGTGTCGGCCGCGCGAATGAAGTCCAACACCGCGGTTTCCATCGAACCGCCCAGCATGTTGATGATTTCGGCCGCCGGCTTCACGCCACCCAGCTTGGCGGTCTTCACCCGTTCACCGCCGGCCAGCACGCGGCTGAGCACCTCGTTCAGGTCTTTCATGGCCGAGGGTTGAATACCGTCGAGCGTGGCCACACGCACCATCACCTCGTTGCGCTGGCGCTCGGTGAACAGCTTCAGCACCTCCGAAGCCTGGTCGAATTCCAGGTGCACCAGGGTGGCGGCCGCGATCTGCGGGTGCTCGTTGCGCAGCAGCTCGGCCACCGAACCGGCATCCATCCACTTCAGGCTTTCGATGCCGCTCACATCGGCGCCTTGCAGGATGCGGTCGATCAGCAGATTGGCCTTGTCCTCGCCCAGCGCACGGCGCAGCACGGCCTTCACGTATTCGTCGGTGTCGGGCACCAGTATGCTTTGCGCGCCGGACTGCGCACCAAATTTGTCGAGCACCTCGTCAACGCGCTCGTTGGTGATGGCCTTCATGCGGGCCATCGTCTCGCCCAGGCTTTGCACTTCCTTGGGCGTGAGATGCTTGAAGACCTCGCTGGCCTCTTCCTCGCCCAGCGACATCAACAGGATCGCCGCGTTCTCCAGGCCGTGCTCATCCATTTTGTTCAAACTGCCTTTTCTTCACCATTGACCCAGCCGCGCACGATCTGCGCCACCGCGGCGGGGTTCTCTTTGGCCAATGTGCGGGCGTGATCAAGGTTGATGTTCGGGCCCGGCGGCGGCAGCGCGGCGGTGCCGGCGGCCTTGGCGTCGACCTCGTCGCCCACGGTGGCGTCGAGCTTGCCGCCCAGTGCGGCGGCGCTTGGCGGGGGCGCGGGCGGCAGCATGGTGTCCAGCGCCGGGCGCACCATGCGCGCCATCACGCCCCAGGCCAGCAGGGCCAGCAGCAACGGCACGGCGGCGGCGCGCAGCAGGTCCATCACCCAGGGTTGCTGCCACACGGGCGCGGGTTCGATCTTGGGCGCCACCTCGGGTTTGAAAGCAAAGTTGACCACCCGCACTGAATCACCGCGCTCCTTGTTGAAGCCCAGGCTTTGCTGCACCAATGAGGTGAGCTTGTCCAGCTCTTCGGCGCTGAGCGGCGTGGTCACGGTCTTGCCCTTGGGGTCTGTGCTGCTGCGGTGGTTGAGCAAGACCGCTGCATTCAGGCGTTTGATGTTGCCGGTGGCGTTGCGCACCACCTTCACGGTCTTGTCGACCTCGTAGTTGGTCACCGCGTCGCGCCGCGCATTCGGGTTGCCGCCCGCGCCCCCTGCGCTATTTCCGCCCGGCGCGCCTTGCAGCGGCTGGGCCGCGCCGCTCAAGGGCGCGGTGGCGCCAATGGGCGGCTGGTTGGAGGCCGCGCCCGGCACGCCGGCCGGGCCGCTGCCGCTGGCCGTGTTGGCGTCGCTGGTCTGGCGGCTGCGCACCGCGGCGGCGGCGTCGGTCTGGTTGGGTTTGAATTCCTCGCTGGTCTGTTCGCTTTGCGAGAAGTCGATTTCAGCGGTGACGTTGGCACGCAGGTTGTCGCGCCCCACCACGGGCTCCAGCATTTCCACCACGCGCTTGAGGTACATGCTCTCCACGCTGCGCAGGTATTGCAGTTGCTGCGTGTCCAGGCCGCCGGCGCCGCCTGAATCTTCGTTGCCGCTGAGCAAGACGCCCTGGCCGTCGATGATCGACACCGCCTTGTGGTGCAGTTCGGGCACGCTGCTGGAAACCAGGTGCACGATGCCGGCCACCTGTGCGCGTTCCAGCGTGCGCCCGGGGTGCAGGTTCAGCAGCACCGATGCCGATGGCTTTTGCTGTTCGCGAAAGAAGCCGTTCTGGTTGGGCAACGACAAGTGCACGCGTGCACCGGCTACAGCTTGAAGTGAGGCAATCGAGCGCGCCAGTTCGCCTTCCAGCGCGCGCTGAAAAGTGGCGCGTTCCTGGAACTGGGTTTGCCCGAAGCGCGCGTTGTCCATCAACTCAAAGCCGGCCGCGCCGCCGTTCGTGCCACCGCGCGGCAGGCCGGCCGAGGCCAGCTTCAGGCGCACCTCATGCACCTGTGCTGCGGGCACCAGGATCGCGCCGCCGCCTTCGGCAATGCGATAGGGCACGTTCGATTGCGTCAGTTGCGCCACCACGGCGCCGCCGTCCTTGTCGCTCAGGCCGGCGAACAACACCTTGTAGTCGCCCCGGCTGCCGTTGCTGAACAAGGCCAAGGCAATGGCCACCAGCGCAGCCAGGCCCACGCCCAGGCTGAGCAGGCTGCGCAGCGGCATGCTGGTGAAATGTTCGCGCCAGTTGCCCGTGGTCACGGGCGAGGGCGGTGCGTTCGGGTTGGAAGCGGTCAGCGCGTTATCCATCGTGTGGTTGAACTTGGCGGCCGCGCGCTGCGGGCCTTTAGGGGAGTGCGGCGCATTGTTTGGCAGCAGCGCGCTGCGCAGGCCTGTAAGTAGCCGCGCAAAGGCGCGCTTGTTTACACCACCGCGCCCAGGCTGCGCACCTACAGTGCGTTCGTGCACAAAAGGTGGCTGCCATGGACATGAAACTGAAAGCGTTCGACTTTGCCCAGGCCGTGGCCCGGGCCGGTTTGCGCCCGGATGGCACACCCCTGTCCAAGCCCGCCGCAACGCAGCCCGCCGCCGCGGGCGCCAGCTTTCAAAGTGCCATGACGCAGGCGCTGCGCTCGGTGAGCCACAGCCAGAACGAGGCCAGCACCTTGCAGCGCGAGTTGCAGCTCGACAACCCCAACGTCAGCCTGGAGCAGACCATGATCGCCATGCAGAAGTCGCAGATCGGCTTTCAGGCCACGCTGGCGGTGCGCAACCGGCTGGTGCAGGCTTACTCAGACGTCATGAACATGCAGGTCTAAAGTCGGCAGCGCGATGCGCGCCCACGCTCAACAGCGCGGGTAGCCCGGCCAGCCGCCGTGCGCTGCACAGATGCGCGCACGCCCCAGCGGCGTGAGGCTCACTTGCAAGGGTGGCGCACCGCGGCTGCTCAACAGCACGGGTGCCGTGGACAAAACATCTTGCTGCACCGGCGCCAGGCTCAAAGCCAGCGCGCCGGCAACCTGCACGCGGGCCGGGTTGCCCAGGTAGCCCACCTTGATCTGGCAGGCTTGTTCGCGCGCGCAGCCACAGCCGGGCAGGGCCGACAGGGCATAGCAGGCGGCTTGCGCATCCACTGAGAGATGCAAAACCACGCCGCGGCGTGCGGCCTCGAAGCGGCCTTCGTTCAAGGCGGATGCCAGGTGCTCGGCCGCGGCTTTCAGGCGCTGGCGCGCCAGCCACTGCGCGGTGTCGGGCCAGGCGCTGGCGGCCAGCAGCGCAGCCACCGCCATGGCAATGAGCAGCTCCACCAGGGTGAATCCACCCTGGCGCAGGCGGCGGGCCATGGGTGGTTCAACTCAGCGTCAGCATGCGCCGGCGCTTCTGCGTCTGGTCGATGTACAGCTGCAAGGCGCGTTGCGCCGCGGCCGACAGGTCGCTCAGCTCGCAGCCCAGACGCAGCCCGCGCGCGTTGGGCTGGATCGACGAAATGTGGCGCAGGTGCACCGTGGCCAGGATGCGCGTGTCGGCATCAAGTTCGATGCGCACACCTTGCAAGGCGGTGCCGGGCGCCAGCGGCGGCACGTCGTGCGGCAGGAACAAGGCGCAGCCGCCGATGCTCACATCCATCACGCGCAGGCTTAGGCGCATGTCGGGCAGGGCGGGGTGGCGCAGTTCGGCCCGTGGGGAGTCACGCTCCAGCGTGCGCACGCGGTAGCTGCTGCGGCGTTGGAAGCGGTACACCACCTGCGGCCAGGCGGCCTGCAAAGCGCTGGCACGCGCACCGTGCACCAGCATCAGCTGATGCAGATCGAATTGCAGCTTCACGGCATCGACATAGGCCACCGCGCAGGCTTCGTCGCCTTCCATCAAACGTTGCAATTGCGGGTTGCCGGCATCGGCACTGAAAGCGATGCGGTGCGCACTGGCATCCACCGACCACAACTGCGCCGACAGTGAGCTGCCATCAGGCCCGCTCAGGCTGAGCGGCACGCTGGCGTCCAGCAATTGCTTGAGGATGGTCTTGATTTCGCCCGGGTGGTCGACGCGGAACGGTGCCCACGGGTCGATACCGGCATCGTCTTGCAGCGCAGCGGGGCGGGAGTCCTCGAACATGGGTTTTCCCCTGGGTTCAGAACCGGTTCAGTGCAAGGTTTGCGGCTTGCCGCCCATCATGTGTTCCAGCCCTTGCAGCCAAGGCTCGGCCAGGTGGCGCACCTCGGCGTCGTTGACCAGGATGCGCTGCATGATGCGGCTCTTGAGCGTGGCTTCTTCGCTGCACAGGGCGTCGCGCTTGGCGGCCTGTTTGAGCTGGGCGATGAGCAGCACGCAAGCCCCTTCGAGCTTGACCACCTGGTCCCAGTTGCCGATGCGGGCGGCCTGCAACATGTCGTTGCTGGCCTGTTCAATGGCTTCGTAGTAGTTGAGCAAGTTCACGCCTGCGGGTTGTTGATCCATGTCAGTGCCGCCCGGCCGCCAGAAGGCATTGATGCGCCCCATCGGGCAGCAGCGAACGAAGTGAGCGTGGGGGTTGTTTCATCTTGGCCTCGGGTTTCAAGCGGCAGAGCCGGGGGCAATGGCCGCCCAGGCGTCGCGCAGCGGTTCCACCAAACGGCGGCACTCGTCGAGGGCCGCGTCATCGTTGCCGGCGTGGCCTGCGGTGAGGCGGCACGACACGTAGGCGTAGAGATCGTCCAGGTCGGCTGCCAAGTCACCACCTTGCTCGCGGTTCAGGCCGGCGCGCAGGCCTTCGTTGATGATGCGAATGGCGCGCCCGATGTGGCGGCACTTGGCCTCGATCTGGCGTTCGCGCAAGGCGCCACGGGCCTGCGCCAATGCACTGAGGAAGCCGTCAAACAGCATCAGCACCAGGTGGTGCGGGCTGGCGGCGGAGATGCCGGTTTCAACGCCAACGCGGGCATAGGCGTGGGCACCGTGGTGCGGGGTACTGCGGGTGGCCGTGGCGAACATCGGTGGGCAGTCCGTGAGAGGTGTCTGGTGCCTTCATATCGGCCCGGATTTGCGGCGACTTGAATCGCCCCGTGGCGTGAAGTGGCAGGCCATGCGCCACAAATGAAACAGCCCCCGCCAGGTGCTGCGGCGAGGGCTGTGCGGGCGCGCCGCGCGTGGGCGCAGCGACCGGGCTGAGGCGTTGTCAGTTCGTGCTGGCGCGGTTCAGCAGGTTCATCTGCTGCGTCACGTAGCCCGACAGGCCGCTCAATTGGCCCATCTGCCGGTCCAGCGCCGTGTACTGCGCGCGCAGCCGTTTTTCGATCTGCTCGATGCGCAGGCTCAACGAGTCTTGCCGGTCCTGGTTCAGGTCAAGCCGCTTGCGCAGGCCGTCGGTGCGGTTGCTCAGCGTGCCGTCGGTGCCCAGCACGCTGTCGGCCATCCTGCGCAGCCGGGTGGCGATGCCGTCGTTGCCGGGCGTCACCAAGTCGGCGTTGCCGAACAGCTTTTGAATTTCCAGCCGGTTGGCCAGGCCCGACGAGATCTTGGTGTCATTCACCTTGACGCTGCCGTCTGTCTGCACGTCAAAGCCGACTTCGGCCAGCCGGGTGAACACGCTGGACGCACCGCTGGTCTGGCCCAGCACGTTGCGCATTTGCGCACGCATGCTGATGGCCGCGCTATCGCCCTGCAGGTTGTCGCCCTTCTTGTTGTTCGGGTCGTACTTGGTCTGGTCGGCCAACAGTTTGTTGAGGTCGTTGTACGCGGTCACAAAAGTGTCAACGGCCTTGCGGATGTTGGGCGTGTCCTGCGCCGCGCTGAGCTGCACCGGCGCGGTGGTGACCTTGTTCAGCGTCAGGCTCAGGCCGTCGATCACGTTGGGCAGCGAGTTCGTCTCGGCGCTGATGGCCACGCCATTGATGGTGGCGCTGGCGTTGGCCGCGGCCAGCGCCTGGGCCATGGTCAAGATGCCGGCCGAGGGGTCGAAGGCGAGGGCGGAAAGACCCAGGCCGTCGCTGTGGTTGCCGTCAGTGTCGTTCACCGTGAGCTTGAAGCCGTTGTTCGCACCCGTGCTGCTGGAGCGGATGACCAGGCGCGCGCCGGTGGCGTCGGTCACCACCGAGGCCGTCAAACCGGCGGCGCCGGCGTTGATCTTGTCGCGCAGCACCGCCAGAGACTCCGGCGGCGGGCCCACGCTGATGCTGATGCTGCCGCTGCCCGCCTTGGGCGTGAAGCTGTTGCCCGCGCCCCAGGCGCCAAGCTGAATTTGCAGCGTGCCTTCGCCGACGATGGAGTCGGCGCTGGGGTAGGTGCCCGTGACATTGCTTTGCATGCTGGCCAGGGCATTCACCTGCACCGCGTATTGCCCGGCCGGCGTGGTGGCGCTGGTGGTCACGCTCACGGCCGCGGGGTCGCTGCTGGTGCCGGTGGTCTGCGCCCAGGTGCTGGCCTTGGTGAGCGCCGAAGCGGCGTCGCGCATCGTGGACACGGCCGACTGCACCTTGCCGTACGTCGACAGCCGCGTTTGCAGCGAGCTGGCCTCGGTTTGCAATTTGGTCAGCGGAATTCGCTCCACCGCAACCAGTTGGGTCACGATGGAATTGATGTCCAGGCCGCTGCCGATGCCGGGGGAGGAGATGGTCGCCATGGCGGTTTTCCTTTAACGCCTCCGGTGTATCGGCGCCGTGGCGGGCGACTTGAGGGCGCCCATGCAAAAAACCGCCCGGTGCACGCGGCACCTCGGCGGTTTTTGCGGCAGCCAGTGGGCCCGTGCGATCACTGGCGCAGCAACTGCAACACTTGCTGCGGCAACTGGTTGGCCTGCGCCACCATGGCATTGCCGGCTTGTTGCAGGATCTGTGCGCGCGACAGGTTCGCCGTTTCGGCAGCGAAGTCGGCGTCCATGATGCGGCCGCGCGCGGCAGACTGGTTCTCGCCCGTGATTTGCAGGCTCTGGATGGCCATGGAAAAACGGCTCATCGCGGCGCCGTAGGTGGCGCGGTTGGTGGTGATGTTGTCGAGCTTGCTGTCAATCGCGGTCAGGGCGGTGGAGGCGTTGGCCGAGGTTGTGACGTCGCCGGCCACGGTGGTGACTTGCGAGGTGGTCACCGTCAGCGTGTCGCCGTTGTTCGGGCCCACCTGGAAGACCTGGGCGCCGGCACTGGCACCGACCACGGCCACGCCGTTGAACTTGGTCTGCGTGGCAATGCGCGTGACTTCCAGGCTGAGCTGTTGATATTCGGTGTCGAGGTTGGCGCGGTCACTCGTGCCGTTGCTGCCGTTTTGCGCCTGCACGGCGAGTTCGCGCATGCGCTGCAGCGCGTCGGTGATGGTGGCCAGCGCGCCTTCAGCGGTTTGCGCCAGCGAGATGCCGTCATTGGCATTGCGCACGGCCACGTTGATGCCGCGAATCTGCGCATTCATGCGGTCGGCAATGGCCAGCCCGGCGGCGTCGTCTTTCGATGAATTCACGCGCAGGCCGGAAGACAGGCGCTGCATCGAGGTGGCCAACGAGCCCTGGCTGGTGGTCAGGTTGCGCTGCGCATTCAGCGACGGCACGTTGGTGTTGATCGTTTGCGGCATGTCGTGCACCCCTGAAGGTTGTTGAACTCACCGGCAGTGCCGGCCAAGGTGGGCACACAGCGGCCCGTATGCACGCATTTTCGGCAGCGCGGCAAAAATGGGTGATCGCGATAAGAGGGACGATGGCCGACCAGATGTGCGCCGTTCAGAAATGAAAAAGGCCACCCGAAGGTGGCCTGTGCGACGGGCAGTTAAGCCCCGTGCGTCGATCAGCGCAGCAGCGCCAGCACCTGGTTGGGCAACTGGTTGGCCTGCGCCACCATCGCATTGCCAGCCTGTTGCAGGATCTGCGAACGCGACAGGTTGGCCGTTTCCGAGGCGAAGTCGGCGTCCATGATGCGCCCGCGTGCGGCCGACATGTTTTCACCCGTGATCTGCAGGTTCTGAATGGCCATGCCGAAGCGGCTCATCGCGGCGCCGTAGGAAGCCCGGCTGGTGGTCACGCTGTCCAGCTTGGTGTCCAGCGCTGCCAGGGCGGTGGAGGCGTTGGCCGAGGTCGTCAAGTCGCCCGCCACCGTGGTGACCTGGGTGGTGGTGATGGTCAGCGTGTCGCCGTTGTTGGCGCCCACCTGGAACACCTGCGCACCGGCACTGGCGCCAACAACGGCCACGCCGTTGAACTTGGTCTGCGCGGCAATGCGGGTGATTTCAGCCGACAGGGCCTGGTACTCAGTGTCCAGGTTGGCGCGGTCGCTGGTGCCGTTTGATGCATTCTGCGCTTGCACCGCCAGTTCACGCATGCGTTGCAGCGCGTCGGTCACGGTGGACAACGCGCCTTCAGCGGTTTGCGCCATCGAGATGCCGTCGTTGGCATTGCGCACGGCCACGTTGATGCCGCGGATCTGCGCGTTCTGGCGGTCGGCGATGGCCAGGCCGGCCGCGTCGTCCTTGGCTGAATTGACGCGAAGGCCAGAAGACAGGCGCTGCATCGAGGTGGCCAGCGAGTTTTGGCTCATGGACAGGTTGCGCTGGGCGTTCAGCGAAACCACGTTGGTGTTGATCGTCATCGGCATGGTGAGAACTCCGTAAGTTGATTGAACCCCGGCGGTGCCGGCGCGCTACAGGAAAGTTGCTGATCTGTGGAACCCTTCAGCGATGTAGCAGCCGCCTGGGGCACGACCTGTTGCCAGGCTCGTTAAGGGGGTTATCGGGCGCCATTTCCACCGACTTGAGTGGGCGTTACACCTTCATGCACCCGCACAGCGCGGAATTGAGCACAGCAATCTGGTGAAAAGAACTTGCCGTGCGGTGCAGTTTCATGTTTCGAACGTCGGTGAAGGTGGCACGCTGCACCGCCTCATGAGCAAATGTGGCTCTGCCACTTTGCTCATCCCCCGCGGGGGGCGGACGACGTCTTTTGTCGGCCTGGGGGCCTTCTTATCGGCGGGCAACGAGCGCCACATGAATCGAATTGACCTGGTGCTGATTGCCCGCGACGAAGCACGCTGCATTGCCCGTTGTCTGAACAGCGTGCGGCCTTGGGTGGACGAGATGTGGTTGCTGGACACCGGCTCGCGCGACGACACCGCCGCCATCGCCCAGCGCTGCGGCGCGCAGGTGGCGCACTTCGATTGGTGTGACGACTTCGCCGCGGCGCGCAATGCGGCGCTGGCATTGAGCCGCGCCGAGTGGCGCCTGGTGCTCGACGCCGACGAGTGGATCGACGGCACCGGCCAGGCGCTGGCACCGCTGCGCCAGGCGAGCGCGCCGTTCCTGGGCCAGATCTGCGTCGTCAGCCAACTCGATGCGGCGCTCGGCGCGCTCGATGAAGCACCGAGCTGGATCAGCCGCGTGCTGCCGCAAGGGGTGGCCTATGCCGGCCGCGTGCATGAGCAGCCGCAAGCCGATATGCCGCGCCGGCGACTTGATGTGCGGGTGCTGCATGACGGCTATCGCCAAGCCCAGGCCGCCGGCAAGCAAGGGCGCAATCGCAAGCTGTTGGCGCTGGCCTTGCAGGCGGCACCGGGTGACGCCTATCTGCACTATCAATATGGCAAAGACCTGGAACTGAGCGCCGAGTACGCACCGGCCTGCCAGCACTATCTGCAAGCGCTGGCCGCCTGCGCCGCGCAGGCCGGCTGGCGCCACGACCTGGTGTTGCGGCTGCTGTTCAGCTTGAAGAAGTGCCGCCGCTTTGAACAGGCGCTGAGCCTGGCCAAACAAGAGCAGCGCGCCTTTGCCAACTCGCCCGACTTCTTCTTCACGCTGGGTGATGTGTTGCTAGACCAGGCCGTGCACGAGCCCGCGCACGGGCCTGCGTTGCTGCCGCTGATCGAGCAAGCCTGGCAGCAAGCCATTGCGATTGGCGAGCAGCCGCAGTTGCAAGACACGGTGCGCGGCCGCGGCAGCTACCTGGCCGCGCACAACCTGGCGGTGTTGCACGAAAGCCTGGGGCAGCGCGAACACGCGCAGCACTGGCGCGAGCGCGAGGTGTTGATGCGCGCCTGAACAGGCGTGGTCATCTTGAAGCGCGCCTGAACAAGCGCGATCCGATTGATGCGCGCCTGAACAGGCGCGCGGGGCCGCCCCAATTCAGCCCTTTGCGCCCAAGGCTGCGGCCATAACCTCCAACGACCTTGCTGTGTTTGCGCCGCTGCCCGTCAGCGTGTGCCGTTGCCACCATGCCACTTGCCTTGCCCACCCCGCAGCGCCCAGCCGCAGCCGCGTCGCGCGCCCAGACGCGCGCGTTCGTACGCTGGCAAAGCGGCCAGCAATTGGCCGAAGGCGAACAGTGGCCGGCCGCGGCGTTGGCGTTCGAGCAAGCCAGCGAGCTGCACCGCGAACCCGCCTACGGCCTGGCGGCCGTGCACGCGCTGATCAAGGCGGCGCGTGCGCCGGCCGCGGCGCAGCGGGCGCTGGCCATCATCGCGCAGCATCCGAACTCGGCACTGGCCTACACCCTGGCCGCACATGCCCTGCTCGAAACCGGCCAGCATGCCGAGGCGGCGCGGGTCTTGCGCGGCATGCCGGCGGGCCTGGCGCGCGACCATGCGCACCTGCTGGCGCTGGGCACGGCCTTGCAACGCTGCCAGCAACACCAGGACGCGATCGCCGTGTTCTTCCAGGCACTGGCGCTGCGCATGGACGATGCCTACCTGCACTTTCATCTTGGCACCTCGTTCAAGGAGCTGGGCATGAAAGCCGAGGCCGCCGAGTGCGTGCGCACGGCCGTGGTGCTGGGCGTGAGCAGCAGCGATCTGGCGGCCCGCGGCCAACTGCTGTTCCTGGAGCGCGAGGCCTGCCGCTGGCCACAAGCGCGGGCCGAAGAGGCGGCCCTGCGCGAACGGCTGCGCAGCGTGCCCGTGGGCCAGGCCATGGAAACCAGTGCCTTCACGCATGCGGTGCTGATCGACGACCCGGCCGAGGTGATGAAAGTGGCGCAGCACCATGCCTTGCATGTGGCACGCCAGGTCAAGCCCTTGCCGCGTCGCAATGCTCGTTCCCATGACGGGCGTCTGAGGCTGGGCTACCTCTCGGCGGACTTCCACACCCACGCCACCTCGCAATTGATGGCGCAAATGCTGGAAAGCCACGATCGTACAACGTTCGAGGTGAGCCTGTTTTCCACCGGCCCGGATGACGGCAGCCCGATGCGCCGGCGCATGGAGCAGGCCTGCGAACACTTCGAGCACCTGCGCGGCCAGCCGCATGAAACCATGGCACGGCGCATTCGCGAAGCCGGCATCGACGTGCTGGTGGATCTGAAAGGCATCACCTATGACAACCCGTTGCATGTGCTGGCCCACCGCCCGGCGCCGGTGCAACTGAGTTGGCTGGGCTTCCCGGGCTCCACCGGCGCGCCATTCATCGACTACTTCGTGGGCGACGCCATCGTCACGCCGCTGCAAGACGCAACCGACTTCAGCGAAAAGATTGCCCAGTTGCCCGGCTGCTACCAGCCTAACGACAACCGCCGTGAACGCCCCGCCGCCGCATCACGCAGCGAAATCGGCGTGGCCGACGATGCGCTGCTGCTGTGCGGCTTTCACCAGCCGTACAAAATTTCGCCGCAGGTCTTCGATGCGTGGTGCGAGCTGTTGCATGAGCTGCCTCATGCCGTGCTGTGGTTGCTGCACTGGAACAGCAACGTCCAGGCGGCCTTGGAGCGTGAGGCGGGGCTACGCGGCATCGGCCCCGAGCGTTTGCTCTTTGCGCCGGTGGTGAAGCTCGAACGACACCTGCGCCGCCTGGCCTGCGCCGACCTGTACCTCGACGCCTGGCCCTGCAACGCCCACACCACGGCCAGTGAGGCGCTGTGGATGGGCGTGCCGGTGGTCAGCCTCAAGGGCCGCACCTTCGCCAGCCGCGTGGGTGCCAGCCTGCTGCACGCAGCGGGGCTGGATGAGCTGGCCTGTACCAGCCCGGCGCAGTACAGGAACACGGTGGTCGAGCTGGCCAACGACGCGCCACGCCGCGCGCGGCTGCACGCGCAGCTTGAAGAACAACGTTTGACATCAGCCTTGTTCAACGGCGAACTCTTTGCCCGCCGTTTCGAAGCGCTGGTGCAGCGCATCTGGCAGCGCGCTTGCGCGGGGTTGCCGGCCCAGCATCTTGAGGCGGAGGTGCAATGAAAGCCGTCATCCTCGCCGGTGGCCTGGGCACCCGCCTGGCCGAAGAAACCGCGGTGCGGCCCAAACCGATGGTGGAAGTGGGCGGCAAGCCGGTGCTGTGGCACATCCTGAAAACGTATTCGCACCACGGCATCAATGACTTCATCATTTGCCTGGGCTACCGCGGCTATGTCATCAAGGAATACTTTGCCAACTGCTTCCTGCACATGTCGGACGTGACGTTTGACCTGGCGGAAAACCGCATGGAAGTTTGCCACCGCCACTGCGAGCCCTGGCGTGTGACGCTGGTAGACACCGGCGACGCCACCCAGACCGGTGGGCGCCTGAAGCGCGTGCGCGACTACCTCGATGATGGTGAGCCGTTTTGCTTCACCTATGGCGATGGCCTGGCCGATGTGAACGTGACCGAGTTGGTGCAGTTCCACCGCCAGCAGGGCCGCCGCGCCACGCTCACCGCGGTGCAGCCACCGGGGCGTTTCGGTGCGCTGGACATCACCGGCCACAGCATCCAGCGCTTTGCGGAAAAGCCGCAGGGCGACGGCGCTTCAGTCAACGGCGGCTACTTCGTGCTGCAACCCGACGTGCTGGATCTGATCAACGACGACACCACGGTGTGGGAGCGCGAGCCGCTGGAGCAGCTCGCCCACAGCGGCCAGCTTTCGGCCTATGCACACCGCGGTTTTTGGCAACCCATGGACACGCTGCGCGACAAGATGAAGCTGGAAGAACTTTGGCAAGCGGGCCAGGCGCCCTGGAAGGTTTGGGTATGAGAACCATGCGCAACGAAGGCAACCTGGGCCGAGCGCCGGGCCGCCCCAAGCCGGCCCGCGCCAGCCGCGAGACGCGGCCGGCCTTCGCCAAGCGTAAAACCGTCCTCAGGACGGTTTTACGTCCGGGCTTAGCCCCCTCGGGGGGCCGGCCACGGTACGCCGTGGACGAGGGGTCAACGATATGAGAAGGGATCGTTTCTACTTTGCCACGCAAGACTTTGAAACGGTCTTCGGCGGTGCCTACCAGGGCCGGCGCGTGCTCGTCACCGGCCACACCGGCTTCAAGGGCTCGTGGCTGGCGCTGTGGTTGCGCATGATGGGCGCGCAGGTGCACGGCCTGGCGCTGCCCGCGGCGCAAAGCCCCAACCATTGGCACCTGCTGGATCTGCCGGTGGAAGAAAGCCTGTGCGACCTGCGCGACGCGAGCGCAGTCAAAGCCGCGGTGCAGCGCTTTGCGCCTGAAGTGATCTTTCACCTGGCGGCGCAGCCGCTGGTGCGCCGTGGCTACAAAGAGCCAATGGACACCTGGGGCAGCAACCTGATGGGCCTGGTGCACTTGTTCGAGGCCGTTCGCGCCACCCCCAGCGTGCGCGTGGTGGTCAATGTCACCTCAGACAAGTGTTATGAACAAAGTGGCGCCCGCCGGGCGTTCGTTGAAAGCGACCCGCTGGGCGGGCACGACCCGTACAGCGCGTCCAAGGCCTGCGCCGAGTTGCTCAGCGCCAGCTACCGCGCAAGCTACTTCAGCCATGACGACGGGCGCGGCCACATCGTGGCCCTGGCCACCGCGCGCGCCGGCAATGTGCTGGGCGGTGGCGACTGGGGCGCCGATCGACTGGTGCCCGACCTGGTGCGTGGCGTCACCCACGCTCAGGCCACGCCGGTGCGCAACCCGAATGCCACCCGCCCCTGGCAGCATGTGCTGGACCCGTTGGCCGGCTACCTGTTGCTCGGCCAGCGCTTGCTCAACGACAGGCATGACCGAGGCGAGGCTTTTAACTTCGGGCCGGATGCGGCCAGCCATATTCCTGTGCGCAGCTTGATCGACAAGCTGGCCGCACGCTGGCCGGCGATTCGCTATGAGCCTGATGACAGCCCGCAGCGGCATGAAGCACCGTGGCTGGCGCTGGATTGCAGCAAGGCCCATGCGCAACTCGGTTGGCGCCCGGCTTGGAGCATCGACACCGCGCTGGCGCGCACCGCGCAGTGGTACCGCCGGCTTCACCAGCACGGCGAGGTGTGCAGTGGCGATGACTTGCGCGCCTATCTGCAAGACGCCAAAACACTGCACTTGGCATGGGCGAGCTGAATTGAGTGAACTGAGGGCGCACGCCACGCCGCTCGCTGGCTTGTGGGAACTTGAGCCCGCAGCGGTGGGTGATGCGCGCGGCCGCTTCATGCGCCTGTGGTGCGAAGCCACCATGCAACGCATTGCGCCGCTCGCGCGTGTGGTGCAGGTCAACCAATCCTTCAGCACCGAACGCGGCACCATTCGCGGCCTGCACTTCCAGCGCGCCCCGGCGCTGGAGGGCAAGCTGGTGCGCTGCCTGCGCGGCCGGGTGTTTGACGTGGCGGTCGACCTGCGCGCCGGCTCTGACACCTGTTTGCAATGGCACGGCGTGGAGTTGAGTGAACATGGCCAGCGCCAGTTGTGGATTCCGCCGGGCTTTGCGCATGGTTTCCAGACGCTGAGTGATGACGTGGAAATGCTGTACCTGCACAGCGCCGCGTATGCACCGCAACATGAAGGCGGCCTGCGCTTTGACGACCCGCGCCTGGGCATTGCCTGGCCGCTCACACCCACCCAAGTGTCGGCGCGCGACCGTTCGCATGCCTTGCTGGGCGACGCGCTCGAAAGAGCTTGCCCATGAAATGCCGCCATTGCGCCACCGCGTTGCACGCGCCGGGCCATGTGTTCGCCGACCTGGGCGCCGCGCCGCCATCCAACGCCTTCCTCACGCCGGCGCAACTGGGCCAACCCGAAACGCACTTCCCGCTCAAGGTCTTCACCTGCCCGGAATGCTTTTTGGTGCAGGTGGATGAAGTGCAGCACCACGCCGCGCTGTTCAGCCCGGACTATGTCTACTTCTCCTCCTACTCGGCCTCATGGCTGGCTCACGCCAAACGTTATGTGGATGCCGTGGTGCCTGGCCTGGGCCTGAGCCGCCAAAGCCTGGTGATGGAGGTGG
>JAYUHT010000020.1:0-7485 GCA_043766725.1 Burkholderiales bacterium
GCCGCCGCGCAGGCCTTGGTGGCAGGCCAAAGCGTGCAGGAGCAATTCAGCTACACGCTGAGCGACGGTGCCGGTGGCAGCGCGCAGGCCACGCTCACCCTCACGGTTGCTGGCCGCGACGACGCGCCGGCGCTGCTGACCCCCGGCAACGCGGTGGTCTCCGAAGAAGGCCTGCCCGCGGGCAACCCGGATGCCGGCGGCAACCCCGACACCAGCAACTTGCAGCAGGCCAGCGGGCAGATCAGCCTCGACCCGGCCCACGGCGCGAGCACGCTGAGCCTCAGCGCCCCCAACGAGCCGCTCACCTCAAACGGTATACCCATCACCTGGCAGGGTGCGGGCACTGCCGTGCTGGTCGGGCAGGCCGGCGGTGTGGAGGTCGTTCGCGTCACCATCAGCCCCACCGGCGAGTACAGCGTCACCTTGCTGCAAGGCGTGGATCAAGCGCAAGCCGACGCCGAAGACCTGGTGCAGATCGCCATTGGCGTGACCGTGACCGCGGCCGATGGCAGCCAGGCCAGCACCACGCTGAACGTGACGGTGGAAGACGATCGCCCGCTGTTCGTGGCGCCGGCATCCGATCTGGCCGTGGGCGGCGTGGGGGGCTTGGGTGACGTTAGCCTGGCCAGTGGCAGCCTCGGTTTGAGCCTGGGGGCCGACGCCGGCAGCCAGGCGCATGTCAACCTGCAAGGCCTGAGCATCGATGGCAGCGGCCACATCCTGGCCAGCCATGCGGGCGCGGGCGGCGTGCTGGTCAGCCAAGCGCTCACCTATCAGGGCCTGGCCCTGCACTACGAAAGCGGCAGCGTGCCCGGCAACTTGGTGGCGGTGGCCAGCAACGGCACGGCGGTGTTCAGCGTCACGGCCAATGCGCACAGCGGCCAGATGCAAGTGACGCTGCTGGCCACGCCCGACGCGGCTTGGGTCACCGACAGCGCGACCGGCTTGCGCAGCCAGGTGGCACAAAGCATTCGCATCGGCGCTGTGGCGGTGGATGCCGATGGCGACAGCACGGTCAGCACGAACGCCTTCAACATCACGTTCGTTGCCAGCAATGCGGCGCCGGTGATCGCTGCCACGCAGGCCAGCGTTTCAGAAGAAGGCCTGGGCGGCGGCGTTCCCGATGCCCAGGGCAGTCCGCAAGACACGACCAATGCGCGGCAAGTCAGCGGCAGCGTGCTGATCAGCGACCCCGAGGGCCAGCCCATCAGCAACGTGGTGCTGCAAGCGCCGACCCAGGCGCTCACCAGTGGCGGCGCCAGCGTGGTCTGGGCCGGCAGCGGCAGCAACCAGCTCATCGCTTCGGCCAACGGCGAGGTCGTGGCCACGGTGCGCATTGACGACGCCGGCGACTACACCTTCACGCTGCAACGCGCGCTCGACCACCCGGCAGGCGCGGGCGAGAACCTGCTGCAATTGAACATTGGTGTGAGCGCCAGCGACGGCCTGAACACGGGCAGCGGCCAGCTCACGATCAGCGTGGAAGACGACGCACCCAGCGCCGCGCCGGTGCAGGGCCAGGTTAGCGCGGTCGACAGCAACGTGATGATCGTGCTTGATGTTTCAGGCTCGATGGCCAACGCCAGCGGCATCAGCGGCCTGAGCCGCTTGCAAGCGGCGGTGAAAGCGGTGGGCGAATTGCTCGATCGCTATGACGATGCCGGCAACGTGGCGGTGCGCCTGGTCACCTTCGGCAGCCACGCCCAGGCCCTGGGTGAATGCTGGACCACGGTGGCGCAAGCCAAGGCGCTGCTGGCCAATGTGCAGGCCAATGGCGGCACCAACTATGACGAAGCGCTGGCCGATGCCATGGCAGCATTTGGCGCCAGCGGCAAGATCAGCGGCGCGCAAAACGTGTCGTACTTCTTGTCGGACGGCAAGCCCACCTACGGCTCGGGCACGGTGAATGAGCTGTCAGGTGGCGGCAGCAGCCCGGCCACCAACGGCACCGGGCACGACAGCACGGGCGCGGACACCGGCATTCAGATCATTGAGGAAGGCTTGTGGACGCAGTTCCTCAACGCCAACCAGATCAACTCCTTTGCGCTGGGCATGGGCAGCGGCCTGCCCAACACCGTGGCGCTGAACCCGGTGGCCTATGACGGCCGCGCGCACACCAACACGGCGGGCCAACTGGTGAGTGACTTTCATGCGCTGGGCAGCGTGCTGCTGGCCACCACCGCCAGCCACAGTGGCCAGTTGCTGGCCGGTGTGGGCGCCGATGGCGGCGCGTTGCAAAGCTTCAGCACGGGCGGCGTGAGCTTCAGCTACCAAGCCGGCAGCGCGGGCGTGCCGGGCGCCGTGTGCGCCAGCGGGCCCGCCGAGTACCGTTTTGATGTGGTGACGCAGACCCTGCATGTGCCCACCGCGGCGGGCGGTGAGTTTCATGTCGACATGGTTGGCGGCGGCTATTCATACAGCGCGCCCGCGGCGGCCCACGCCAGCTTCACTGAAAGCTTTGCGTTCAGCGTGGTTGATGGGGACGGCGATGTGGCCAGCGCCAGCGGCAGCCTGAACGTGTCGGCCACGGCCAGCAGCGGCACCACGGCGGGGGCTGATCTGATCCACGGCACGCCCGGCGCCGACTATTTGCTGGGCGGCGGTGGCGCCGATGTTTTCAAGTGGAGCCTGGGCGACCATGGCCAGCCCGGCGCGCCGGTGGCAGACCGCATTGGCGACTTCAACCCCGCCAGCCGCAGCGCCGGGGGCGATGTGCTGGACTTGCGCGACCTGCTGCAAGGCGAAAGCCTGTCTTGCGGCACGGGCAACCTGGCCAACTTTCTTGACTTCGACACCGCCAGCCTGCCGGGCAGCACGGTGCTGCGCGTCAGCAGCAGCGGCGGCTTCACGCAAGGCACCTACAACGCCTGCGCCGAAGACCAGCGCATCGTGTTGGAGGGCGTGGATCTGCGCAGCTCGCTGGGCCTGGGCGGCCAGGCCAGTGACACCCAGATCATTCAAGAACTGCTCAACCGCAACAAGCTGGAAGTGGGGCCATGAAGGGGCTATAACTGCCCATTGCACAGGCCCAACCCAAACCAATTCCGCCATGCCCTACGCCGTTCGCAACGCCGCACAAGACATCACCAGCCTGCACCGCCACGACCCCGGCGTGGGCGAGCTGCTGGCGGCCGATGACCCGCAGGTGCGCGCCTTTCTTGGTCTGGTTGACGAGCCCGAAGGCGAGGCCGGCCGCGGCGATTTCGGCCGCCTCGATGCCGACTTCGTGCGCGTGCTCGAAGACGTGATCGACGCCCTGACCAGCCGCAACCTGATCAACATCACCGACCTGCCCGAACTGGCCCAGGCCAAGCTGTTCGCGCGCAGGAGCTTTCGGGATCGCTCGGCGCAGCATGCGCTGCACCTGTTCAAGCAAGGCGACCTGGGCGATGTGATCTGAGGTCGGCTGGGGCCGGCCACCGCGGCCGACCCCTTGGCAACGGGCCCGCTTTGGGCAGGAGCAGGGTGCAAGCGCGCCAGTCGTGAAGAAAGTCCGCTGGGCGCCACGCGAGTGTGGCGGGTGGGCGTGCGGTGCCTGCTTGGAGCCTGAAAGCAGGCAAACTGTCACAAGCAGCGCCAGAAATGGGCATCACGCCTGCCGCGACGCGCCACAACGCGCGCGCCAAACCAACCCGGAGCAGACCATGAGCGATTACAGCGCCGACATCGGCAAATACACCCAGACCGTCAACGAGGCCGCCGTGTCGGCCATCGTCAAGTACTGCGGCATCGCGCTGCGCAACAAGGATTCGTCGCTGGTCTCCACCTCCGACGCCAGCGAATTGGCCACGGTGCGCGATGGCTTCGCGGCCAAGAAACTCGGCCTGGCCGCGGACGCGGCAGACGCCGGCATCAAGGCGGTGGCGGACAAGATGAAGGGTGAGCGCAGCAAGAGCCGCGTCACCTTCTACTATCTGCTGGCCGAGGCCACGGGCACGCTGGCCAAGCTGGGCTGAGCGGGCGCCGCGCTGCGCGGCGCCGGGGCGCAAAGAACGGCTTCGGCGCCATGCGCTCGCCCGGCCAGTGCTGCCAGGCGAGCGCTTCCATGCGCACGACGCTGCCGTGGCCTCAGGCCCTGCCACGCTTCACGGCGGCGGCCAGGCCACCCAGGCCCAACAACATCAGCGCATAGGTGCCGGGCTCGGGCACGGCCGGCGGCACGTCGGCGGCCGTGGTCAACCAGTTGGCCGACGTGAACACGCCTGAGAAGTTCGCGCTCGCCGTCTGGAAGGCGGTGCCGGTGACGTCGAATTGAAAGGTTCCGAGTTCGAGCAAGCCGCCTTCGGCGTCGAGCGCGGCGTCGAAGAAAGCCACGCCCGCGCGCACGCCGGGGTTGGGGTTGGCCGCGGTGGGCATCGCACGCAGCAGGTTCAAGCCGATGTAGTCAACGTCGGCCAGCTTGACGCCACCCAGCGCCGAGGCCAGCGAGACGCTGCCCAGTGTGGTGCGGCTGATCACCGAATTGCTGCTCGACTGTTGCTCGAACGACAGGAACGAGTTGCCCAGCGCGTTGCTGCCGAACCGCACCTGAAGCCGGTCGACATAGTTCGGGTTGCCGGTTCCCGACACGGCCAGCATGATCGATTCACCGAGCTGCAAGCTGCTGGCATTCCACACCGACAGCAAGTCGAAGCTGGCGTTGCGCGCGACCAGGCCCAGCGCGGTACCCGCCACGGTTTGCGGGCTCAGCGTCAGCGAGTACGAGTCGAAGCCCGCGGGGGTGACGGCGCTGGTGGTCTTGATCGCATCGCCGACCCGGAACGACAGCCCGCCGACGCCGAAATTCGTGCCCACGAAGTCGGCCGCGGGGGCGCTGCGTTCGGAGCCGGGGGCGAAGCCGGCGTTGCTGGTGTAGCTGCCGATCGTCGCGCTGCCGTTGGGAGACCCGTTGAACAGCGGCTGGTAGCTGATGCCGTTGAGCGGGTTGCCATTGTTGAAGCGGTCGAAAGCCTCGACGCTGACCGTGTCCGACACCTGGAACGGCGCGGCCGTGTCCAGCCGAAAGGCGCGCAGCTCGAAGGCCGTCGGCGCGGCCAGGGCGGCCGTGCTGGCCCAGGTGCAGGCCACGGCCAGCACCAGCACGGTGCGCTTGAATACTCTGGATGTCATGGCGATCCTTCGTGGTGACGATGGGTGGATTAACGAATGGCTCAAGCCAACAGCGGCAGCCGCCGGGTCGAACACGTCGATGTTGCCGCCGCTGCGCGCGCTGCTGCCTCGCATGTATGGGGTAGGCGGCGCAGCATTGCGGCCGGCACCCCTTGGGCGCAGGGTGGGCTTACCCGAACGTTTGATTTGGCCAGCGGCGGCGCCGAGCCCACGCTCCTTGGCGCTGGAACGGATGGCGGCGCGCGTGGGCTGGGCGGCGAACGATTCAAGGCCCCGGCCGGGGGGTGCGTTGCGCCGGGTCGTAAAAGAACTGTTCCTGGGCAATGCGCTCGCCCTGCCAGCGCTGCCAGGCCAGCTCTTCCATGCGGGTGACCGTTCCGTCCAGCCAATCGAAGCGGAAGATCCAGCGGATCACGACATGGTCGCCGTTCACGAAAACCGGGCGCACGCACTGCGAGCTGACCTGCCGGGCCCGGGCCATGACGCGGCGTTCGTTGGCGACGTGCAGATCGCGCCCCAGCCGCGGCGGCGACAGGTTCTCCTGCATCACCGAGTCAAGGGTGTAGAACTCCTCGATCGCCTCGGCGTGGGCGTTGCTTTCCACGCGGGCGATGAAGCGTTCAAGCGTTTCTAGTGAAGGCATGGTGCATTCCTAACGATTCATTTAAGGCGCCCCGTGCGGCAGCCCAGCTTGCCCGCCGGTCAGGGCGCCACGGGCGGGTTGGGCTGCCCATTCTGGGGTGCAGCCGCAACGGCGCGGGCGGGCGCGCGCTCACGTGGGAAGATATGCTAGGCGCGGCGCGGGCTGCGCGTTCCTGCACGCATGTTCAACTGCGCCACGCCCACGCCCATGCAACCCATCATCCACAGCCTGCTCGACACCGACCTGTACAAGTTCACGATGTGGCAGGCCATGCTGCATCGCCACCCGGAAGCGCGCGCCGAGTACACCTTCGTTGCGCGCGACCCGGGTGAGTACCCGCTGTCGCACTTGCTGGGTGAAATCAACGAGCAACTTGACCATCTTTGCTCGCTGAGCTTCAAGGAAGATGAGCTGGCCTACCTGGCCGGGCTGCGCTTCATCAAGAGCGATTTCGTCGACTTCCTGCGCATCTTCAAGTTCCAGCGCGCCTTCGTCGATGTGCGCACCCGAGGCGACCTGATCGAGGTGGTGGCCAGCGGGCCGCAGGTGCATGTGATGGCGTTCGAGATCTTCGTGCTGGCCACCATCAACGAGCTGTACTTTCGCCGCTTCGACCAAGGCGCGGCCATCACCGAAGGCCGGGTGCGCCTGCAAGCCAAGATCGCCATGCTGCGCGCCTTTGAACAAGAGCCGCTGCGGCGCCACCCGTTTGAATTCTTTGATTTCGGCGTGCGCCGCCGCTTTGCCGGGCGCTGGCAGCGCGAGGTGGTGGCCACGCTGAAGGCCGAGGTGCCGCAGTTCTTCAAGGGCACGTCCAACGTGCTGCTGGCGCGCGACCTCGCCATGGTGCCCATCGGCACGATGGCGCACGAGTACCTGCAAACCTTCCAGGCCACCGGGGTGCGGCTGCGCGACTTCCAGCGCGCCGGGCTGGAGTCGTGGGTGCAGGAATACCGCGGCGACCTGGGCATTGCGCTGACCGACGTGGTGGGCATGGACGCTTTCCTGGCTGATTTCGACCTGTACTTTGCCAAGCTGTTCGACGGCTTGCGCCACGATTCGGGCGACCCCATCATCTGGGGCGAGAAGGCTCTGGCGCATTACGCCAAGCTGCGCATCGACGCGCACACCAAGCGGCTGGTGTTTTCCGATGGCCTGAGCATCGAGCGCGCCTTGAAGCTGTACCGCCACTTCGGCGACCGCACGCAACTCGGATTTGGCATCGGCACCCAGCTCACGAATGACATGGGCCTGGCGCCGCTGAACATCGTGATGAAGCTCACCCAGTGCAACGGCCAGCCGGTGGCCAAGCTGTCAGACAGCCCGGGCAAGACGCTGTGCGATGACGAAACCTTCCTGGCCTACCTGCGCCAGGTGTTCAACGTCAAGCACTGATCAGCACAGCAATTCAATGAGATTCGGCGCGCCGCTGGCCAGGCCGCGGCGCAGCAGCCGGGCCAAACCGTCCAGGTCACTGGCTTGCGCCGCTTCAACACCGTGGCCTCGGGCCAGGGCACACCAGTCCAGCGCGGGCCGGTCCAGCGTGAGCATGTCGGTGGCGCGCTGGCCCGGCGCGCCGGCACCCACGTTGGCAAACTCACCGCGCAAGATGTTGTAGGCGCGGTTGGCGAAGATCAGCACCGTCACGGGCAGGCCTTCGCGCGCCATCGTCCACAAGGCTTGCAAGGTGTACATCGCGCTGCCGTCGCCTTCCAGCGCCAGCACCGGGCGGC
>JAYUHT010000021.1:0-2814 GCA_043766725.1 Burkholderiales bacterium
GTGTCTTCGGCCGAACAGGGCGGGCGCCGTCCTGAAGAGAGCGACCTGCTCCGCCTGGCCGACGCGCAGAACCGCACCAACAACCCGAACGGCTACGCCACCACGCTGGAAAAGCTGCTGGCCTACTACCCGAAGAAAGACTACTGGAACGCCTACCTGGGCCGCCTGCCGCGCAAGGCAGGTTTTTCTGATCGCTTCTCGCTCGACGTGATGCGCCTGCGCCTGGCCTCGGGCACGCTGACCAAGACCGAAGATTTCATGGAAATGGCACAACTGTCCTTGCAGGCCGGTCTGTCCACCGAAGGCCTGAAGATTGTTGAAAAAGGCTTCGCCAGCGGCGCCCTGGGCACCGGGCCCGAGGCCGAGCGCCACAAGCGGCTGCGCGACCTGGCCGTGAAGAAAGAGGCCGAGGGCAAGGCCGCCATTGCCGCGCAAGCGGTTGATGCGGCCGCGGCCAAAAGCGGCAATGACCTGGTTCGCGTGGGCTACGCCTACGCCAGCATGGGGCAGGCCGAGCAAGGCATCAAGCTCATCGAGCAAGGCATTGCCAAGGGTGGCTTGACCAAACCCGAAGACGCCAAGCTGCGCCTGGGCCTGGCCATGTTGCAGTCACCCAAGCACAAGGCCAAGGCGACGCAGGTGCTGCGCAGCATCCAGGGCACCGACGGCGCCGCTGAAATTGGCCGGCTGTGGGCCGTGCTCGGGGCGGCGGGCTGAAACCTGCCGCTGCTGTGCAGCTTTCGCGTGACCCACGCTGACATCTGTTTCGGCCTGCGCGGGCGGCGCTTCATCGTCACCGGCGGCGCGCAGGGCATCGGCGCCGCATGCGCCCGGCTGCTGGCCCGCGAAGGCGCGAGTGTGGCGATCTGGGACGTGGCCAGCGCCGCCGGCCAGGCCTGCGCCGCCGAGTTGCAGACGTTCGGCGCACCGGTGCTGTTTCAGCATTGCGATGTGGCCGTGGCCGC
Organism: Burkholderiales bacterium; assembly: GCA_043766725.1. Lineage (GTDB taxonomy): Bacteria > Pseudomonadota > Gammaproteobacteria > Burkholderiales > Burkholderiaceae_C > Rubrivivax. The sequence continues at coordinate 966 of JAYUHT010000021.1, forward strand.
GCAGGTGCAGGCCGCGCTCGCGGCCACGGTGGCGCAATTTGGCGGTGTGGACGGCCTGGTCAACAACGCCGGCATCTTCAAGGCCGCGGCCTTCCTCGACATCAGCGAAGCCGACTGGGACGCCGTGCTCGGCGTCAACCTCAAGGGGGCGTTTCTGGTGGCGCAGGCGGTGGCCAAACAACTGGTTGCACAGGGCAGTGGTCAGACGCAGGGTGGCGCCATCGTCAACATGAGTTCGGTCAACGCCACGCTGGCCATTCCCAACATCGCCAGCTACAACGTGAGCAAGGGCGGCATCAACCAGCTCACGCGCGTGATGGCCCTGGCCCTGGCCGACCAGCACATCCGCGTGAACGCCGTGGCGCCGGGAACGATTGCCACGGAACTGGCCGAGCAAGCCGTGCTCGGCAGCCCCGAGGCGCGCGAACGCATCATCAGCCGCACGCCGTTGCGCCGCCTGGGCCAGCCCGAGGAAGTGGCCCAGGCCGTGTGCTTCTTGCTCAGCGACGCGGCCAGCTACATCACCGGCGAGATCGTTGTCGTCGATGGCGGGCGCATGGCTTTGAACTACACCATGCCCGTGCCCGCGACAACATCCGCCAGTGCTTGAGGCGTTGGCCGTCAGCACCGGCGTGGTGGCGCTGGGTGAAGTCGGCGACAAGACGCAGCTGCTGTCGCTGATCCTGGCCACGCGCTTTCGCCGGCCCTGGCCGATTGCCGCAGGCATCCTGGTGGCCACCTTGCTCAACCACGCCGGCGCGGCGGCGCTGGGCGCCTGGGTGGCGCAATGGTTCAGCCCAAGCGTGTTGCGTTGGGCGCTAGGCTTGTCGTTCATTGCCGTGGCGGCCTGGCTGCTGGTGCCCGACAAAGCCGGCGCCCTGCCCGCCGGCCAGGCCAGCCGCTGGGGCGTGTTCGGCGTCACCGTGGTGGCGTTTTTCATGGCCGAGATGGGCGACAAGACGCAGATCGCCACCGTCATGCTCGCGGCGCGCTACCCCGAGGTGCTGGCGGTGATTGCCGGCACCACCTTGGGCATGCTGCTGGCCAATGTGCCGGTGGTGTGGTTGGGCGAGCGCCTGACGCGCCGCCTGCCGGTGGCCGCCGTGCAGCGCGTGGCCGCGCTGGTGTTCGCGCTGATCGGCGTGGCGGTGCTCGCCGGGGTGGGCGCCTAGCAGTCAGGTGGCACACTGCACGCCTTCATTCACCCCCTTAAAACTCATGCTTGTCTTGCACACCATGCTGCGTGTTGGCCACTTGCAGCGCGCCATCGACTTCTACACCCAGGTGCTGGGCATGACCCTGCTGCGCACCACGCAGCGGCCCGAGCAGAAATACGACCTGGCCTTCGTCGGCTACGGCAGCAACCCCGCGCATGCCGAGATCGAGCTGACCTACAACTACGGCGTTGAAAAGTACGATCCGGGCACCGCCTTCGGCCACATCGCCATCGGTGTGCCTGACGTGGCCGCCACCTGTGCTGCCGTGCGCGAGCGCGCCGCGGCGCTGGGCGGGGCGATCACGCGCGAGCCCGGGCCGGTGAAAGGCGGCAGCACGGTGATCGCCTTCATCACCGACCCCGACGGCTACAAGATCGAACTCATCGAACGCCGCTGACGCCTCACACCATGTATTTGCCCAAACACTTCGATCAACAGGACAGCGCGGCCTGGCATGCCCTGGCCAAGGCGCACCCCTTCGCCAGCCTGATGTGGCAGGCCGAAGATGGCTTGCAGGCCGAACACCTGCCGCTGCTGTGGGACGCCGATGGCGGTGAGCACGGCACTTTGCGTGGCCATGTGGCGCGCGCCAATCCGGCCTGGCAGCAAGCCGCGGGGCAGCAGGTGCTGGT
>JAYUHT010000022.1:0-2811 GCA_043766725.1 Burkholderiales bacterium
TCATCGGCCACGCCTTGCAGCACCAAGGCCAGCTTCCAGCCCAGGTTCACCACGTCATCAACGCTGGTGTTGTAGCCCATGCCACCGGTGGGCGTGAACAGGTGCGCGGCGTCACCGGCCACAAACAATCGGCCCACGCGCAGTCGTTCGGCCACCAGGGCATGACCAGCGTGCCAGGGCGTGAGTGCAATCACCTCGTGCTCGAAGTCAAGGCCGAAGGTCTGTTGGATCACCTCGGGCACATCCAACTGCGCGGCCTTCGCGTCGGTCGGCAACTGAACGAGCAGCACGAAGGTGTCGATGCCGTTGATGGCGCACAGCAGGCCGCGCCGCTGCGGGTTCACGGCCCAGTACTGCCAGGCCTTGGGCTTGCCCAGCACGGCGTACAGGCCCGGTGCGCGCAAATACACCGACACCATTTGCCCGCCGAAGAATTCGCGCTGCTCCTTGCCCTGGCCGCTGTACACCACGCCCATGGTCTGGCGCACCAGGCTGCGCGGGCCGTCGCAGCCGACCACGTAGGCGGCGTGCAACGTTTGAGGTGTGCCGCTTTCAACATCAACGAAATCGACTTCGGTGTGATCGCCCAGATCGCGCAGCGCCACGGCGCGCGCACCGAAGCGCACATCGACGCTGGTGTAGGCCTGCGCCTGCGCCTTCAGGATCGGCTCGATCAGCATCTGCTGCACGCGGTGCGGCAGCTCGGGCGTGGGCCAGGTGCCCGCGCCGTAGTCGCCCAGCGTGGCCTGGCTGGCGGCCTGCTCTGATGACGGGATGCGAAAGCGCGTGAGTTCGCGCCCGGCAATGCGGGTGCAGTAGACCACGTCTTGCGGGTGCTGCGGCGGCAGGCCCAGCGCGCGAATCTGGTCGGCGAAACCGCGCCGGCGGTAATGCTCCATGGTGCGGGCCGAGGTGGCGTTGGCCTTCGGCAGCACCGGGCAGTGGGCGTCTTCCTCCAGCACCGTGCAGGCCACGCCGCGGCAACCCAGCTCGATGGCCAGCATCAGCCCGGCCGGGCCACCGCCGATGATGGCCACTTGCGTGCGCATCACCTGGCCTGCTCGGCCACAGCCACCGCCCGCGCGCGCCAGGCGCCCAGCAGCGCCAGCGCCCCCGGCACCAGCACCATGGCCCAGATGATGCCGCTCATGTTCGCCTTCACCCACGGCAGGTTGCCGAACAAGTAGCCAGCGATGGTGATGCCGCCCACCCACAGCAGCGCGCCGACCACGTCGTAGAACAGGAACTTGCGCCGCGTCATCTGCGCCACGCCGGCCACGAAGGGCGCGAAAGTGCGCACGAAGGGCATGAAACGCGCGGCGATCAGCGTCACCCCGCCATAGCGTTCGTAGAAATCATGCGCCTGTTCGAAGGCACGCTTGTTGAACCAGCGCGAATGCTCCCACTGGAAAACGCGCGGCCCGAAGTGGCGGCCCACGCTGTAGTTGCACTGGTTACCCAGGATGGCCGCGCTGATCAACAGCACCAGCACCAACGGCAAGCTCATCATGCCCAGGCCGCACAGCGCACCGACCACGAACAACAGCGAATCGCCCGGCAGGAAGGGGAAGATCACGACACCGGTCTCGGTGAAGATGATGGCGAACAACAGCGCATAGACCCAGTTGCCGTACTGGGTGACGAACTCGATCAGGTGCTGGTCGATGTGCAGGATGAAGTTCAGCAGGAAAGTCATGATGTCCATGGGGCGGGGACTCTACCCGAGCCGCCGGCACCAGACGGTGCCTGCATGCACGCACTTGGCTCACCCTGCACTGCCTGCGGGCAAACCTGGTGCAAAGTGGGCGCAACAACCATGGCCGAGGCCTGGCACGGCTCGTGCGTAGAACCATGCAGTTCAACGCTCTCGAAGGCTGCGCACCATGCTTAACGAATCAAATGCACCACTGAGCGTGGCGGCTGGCGCCCACCCACCCGCTGCGACGCGCCGCACCCTGCTCAAGGCCGGCGCCGCGCTCGCCGCGGCGCCGCATTTCGCCTGGGCCGCGGGCTCTGACGCGCCCGAAAAGAAAGAGGTGCGCATCGGCTTCATTCCGCTCACCGACTGCGCCAGCATCGTGATGGCCTCAGTGCTGAAATTCGACGAGAAGTACGGCGTCAAGCTCATCCCCACCAAGGAAGCCTCGTGGGCCGGCGTGCGCGACAAGCTGGCCAACGGCGAGCTCGACATGGCCCATGTGCTGTACGGCCTGGTCTATGGCATGCACCTGGGTGTGAGCGGTGCGAAGAAAGACATGGCCGTGTTGATGACGCTCAACCACAACGGCCAGGCCATCACGCTGAGCAAGAAGCTGGCCGACAAGGGCGCAGTCGATGGCCCCTCGCTGGCCAAGCTGATGGCCAGCGAGAAACGTGAATACACCTTCGCCCAGACCTTCCCCACCGGCACCCACGCCATGTGGCTGTACCACTGGCTGGCCGCCGCGGGCGTGCACCCGGTGCGCGAGGCCAAGGTGATCACCGTGCCGCCGCCGCAGATGGTGGCCAATATGCGGGTGGGCAACATGGACGGCTTTTGCGTGGGCGAGCCCTGGAACCACCGCGCCATCATCGACGGCATCGGCATCACCGCCGCCACCACGCAGGAGATCTGGAAAGATCACCCCGAAAGGGTGCTGGGCTGCAGTGGCGAGTTCGCGGCGAAGTACCCGAACACCGCGCGCGCCGTGATCATGGCTGTGCTGGAGGCTGGCCGCTGGATCGATGCCAGCCTGGCCAACAAGCAAAAGATGGCCGAGGTGATTGCCGACAAGGCCTACGTGAACACCTCGGTGGATGCGATCAACCAGC
>JAYUHT010000023.1:0-19469 GCA_043766725.1 Burkholderiales bacterium
CGGTCATACAGCGCCCAGCGAAAGGTTTTGTCGACCTGCTCCAGCACGCTGCCGATGCGCGGGTCCCAGCCTTCGAAAGCCTGGCGCAGCACAGCCGGATCGCCGGGCGCGGACCACGACTCCTTCATGTCGTCGTCGGCCGGCACGAAGCCGACGTAGTTGACCATCGTGCCGTGGCGCACCGGGAACACCAGGAAGTGCCTGGCCGGGCCGGCCCACATCAGCCAGCGGTCCATCGGCCAGTGTGGCAACCGTTCACACGGCACCAGGCCGCGGTAGGACACGGTGCCATGAAAAACCGGCGTCGATGGTGGAAATACGAACGGCCGCAGTTCGGAGTGGATGCCGTCGGCGGCAACCACCACGTCGGCTTCGGCGCTGGCGCCGTTGGCGAATTTGACACGGGCGGTGTTGCCGCCCTGCTCGAAGCCCACAGCACGATGGCCGGTGTGCACCGTGCCGGTGGGCAGCTTGGCGGCGAGGAAATCGACGAAGTCCGCTCGGTGCATGCCGAAGCACGCGCTCCAGCCGTTGGCGTCAGCCACCTGCACCGGCGCGATCGGCGTGCCGTCGTGGCGAAAGTAGCACGAGCCTGGGCCGACCCGCGCGCCCCACTGCTGTACCGCGGGCCCGAGACCCACGCGCTCCAGGTGGCGCACCGAGTTCGGCGTCAGGTAAACGCCGGCACCGATCTCGCCCAATGCGGGCGCTTGCTCGTAGACTGAAACAGGCAGCCCGTGCGCGACCAGCGCATTGGCGGCGAACAAGCCGCCGATGCCGCCGCCGATGATGGCAACCTTTGGCCGCGATGGCATTGCAACTCCTAACGATCAGGCTAAGCCGGGACGCCGGCTGGCGCAGCGGCCACCAGCCGCCGCGCCTGTTCGCTGGCCTTGGTCTCCAGCAGGCGCCGCACCCGCACCACGCCCGCATCATGCGCGTACAAGTGCTCGTGCGTGCGGGCATCCGGCGCCATGCCTTCGAGCACCAGGCGGTCTTGTTCCAGCACCGCCCAGTGCAGGCCTTCAAGCCGGTTGCGATACAAGAACCGCCAGACGTTGCGCTGCCAGCCCTGCACCTTGCGCGTGCGCCAGAAGTAGACCTGGCAATGGGTTTCATCCACCGGCGTGGCCAGGCCGACGATGCCGAAGCTGCCGCCCGGGCCGAACTTCTTTTGGTACGGAATGGCCAGGCGCAGCCACAGGCAGCCGGTGTCGCCGAGTTCCACCCAGTCGAAGTTGACGCCAGTCTGGCCGACTTTTTCAAACACCAGGCCGGTGTCGGTCTTGCGCAGGCGCATCTCGCTGCGCTTGTCGCCCTCGGCCATGGAATGCGAGCTGGCGTGCAGGTAGGCGCCGTGCATCGGGTCCATCACGTTGTCAATGGCGTAGCGGTAGCTGGTGGCCCAATGCGCCGTGCACAGGAAGTGCGAGTGCTCGTCGCTCGTCAGTTCTTCAGGCAATTGCAGCGCGGCGGGCGCGCACTTCGCCTCCAGCCCGAACCACAGGAACACGGCGCCGGCCTGTTCCTGCACCGGGTAGCTCTTGACGCAGGTGCGCCCCTCCAGCGGGCAGTTGGCCACCGCCGGCACTTCGCGCACCGTGCCGCTGCCATCGACCTGCACGCCGTGGTACCAGCAGGCCAGGCGGTCACCCAGGTTCCAGCCCATCGACAGGCGCGCGCCGCGGTGCGGGCAGCGGTCTTGCAGCGCATGCACCAAGCCGGCGGCGTCGCGCCACAGCACGATTTGCTCGCCCAGGCGGGTCAGGCCCAGCGGGGCGCCTTGCACTTGCCAGCTCGGCGCCACCGGGTACCACTGGTCGCGCGGGCCGGTGGCGAGCAAATGTTGGGTGTGCTGTTGCAGGTCATGGGCTTGTTCTGTGCTTGACATGTTGGCTCCTTGCTCGTGCTCAAGCGCCCAGGCGCGCCATTTCGGCTTCGAAGCTGGCTTCGCTCCAGGCCTGGCCTTGCGCGTCGCGCGCACCCTGCGCATTCAAACCGGTTATCAGTTCAGTTAGCGTTTGCGCGCCGTCGGCAAACACCTGCTCCAAGGCGTCGCCCAGTGAGTTTTCAAAAGCAGTGGGCGGCGCCGGCCGGGTTTGCCAGATCAGGTTGGCAGCTTGGCCGGGCTGCTCGAACCGGCCCGTGCCCGCTGCATGGTCTGCGGCGCTGGCAAAGGTTTTGAGCAGGGGGTTGAAACCAAGGTCGCTCATGCTGTCTCCTGCAATCGAATCAACGCTTCTCGGTGAGGAACTTGCCATCGGCCGCCAGCCCCGGCTGGCGCCGCGTGTGGCCGTCGATGCCACCGGCTATCGCCCATTCTGCAAACACCGTGGGCCCGGAGGTGAAGCTGCGCGGCTGCCAGTCTTCGGTCAATTCATCGTCATCGGCGTAGTACTCGATCAAGCCGCCAGCCGGGTTCTTGAAGTACCAGAAGTAGGCCGATGAAATCGGGTGCCGGCCCGGGCCCAACTGCGTGGCCCAGCCGCAGCGGCTGATGTGCAAGCCGCCGCCGAACACCTCATGGATGTCGCGCACCGCAAAGGCGACATGGTTCAGGCCGTTTCGGCCATGCGGGCTGCGCAACAGGAACAGATCGTGATGGCCGCCGCGTGCGGCGCAGCGCATGAAAGCGCCATGGCCCGGGTAGCGGTCGGAGGTGATGAAGCCCAGGCGCGCATAGAAGGCTTCGGTGGCGTCCAGGTCTTGCACGAAGAACACCACGTGGCCGATCTCGACGGGCGTGGCGCGCTCGTACACCGGGCTGGCCTGGTTCACGCGCGTGCGCGCACCCCAGGGGTTGGCGCCACTGCCTTGCACCGCCACCGCGCGGCGCGGGCTGACCTGGAAGCCCACGCTCAGGCCCATGGGGTCGGTGCATAAAACGCGCTCACCCAAATCAACGAAACCGGGCGCGGCCAACAGTTTGCCGCGCAGCGCGGCCAGGCTGGCTTCGCTGTCCAGGCCCCACACCACCTGGTGCAGCGTGGGGCCGGGCTCCACGGCAGCGGGCAGGCTGCCGTGCTGCGGATCCAGCACCCGCACCCGCCCGCCGTCCAGCGTCTCGAAGCTCAGCGATTGGCTGGTGTCTTCCGTTAGTTCCAAGCCCCAATCGCTGAAGAAGCGCTTGCAGGTGGCCAGATCAGCCGCGCCGTAGCTGACTTCGTCGATGCCCAGGATGGTCATGGTGAAACCCTGTGCAGCTCAGTCGGCCTTGATGCCGAAGTCTTGCACCAGCTTGCCGAAGCGTTCATGGTCGCCGGCAACCTGGCGTGCCATCACAGCCGGCTCACCACCGATGGGCTCGATGCCCAGCGTGGCCATGCGCGCCATCACGTCGGGCATCTTCAGGATCTCGTTGAAGTGCTGGTTCAGGGTGCGCACCACGTCAGCAGGCAAGCCCTTGGGCCCGAGCAGGCCCATCCAGGCGCTGATGTCCAGGTCTTTGTAGCCCAGCTCGATCAAAGTCGGCACATCGGGCATGAGCTTGGTGCGTGCGCGCTCGGCCACGGCCAGCGCAATCAGCTTGCCGCTCTGCACGTGCGGGCCGACGGCGCCGGGAGTGATCCAGCCCACCGTGACATGGCCGCCCAGCGAATCCGTCACCACCGGCGCCACCCCGCGGTAGGGCACATGGCTCATCTTGATGCCTGCCGCGCGGTTCAACATTTCGCCGCCAATGTGCATGGGCGAGCCCGCGCCCGGCGTGCCGTAGGTGAAGGCCTTGCCGGCCTTGGCGTCGGCCAGGAGTTGCTTCATGTCCTTCACGCCGGTGCTGGGCGCGGTGACGAGCAACAGCGGAATGTTGCCGGTCTTGACGATGGGCGTGAAGTCGTTGATGACATCGTGCGCGATGTTGGGCGCCAGCTTCAGCACATGCTGCGCGATGGGGAAGGTGCTGGGCGTGAACAGCAGGGTGTAGCCGTCGGCCGGCGCCTTGGCCACCGATGAATTGCCGATGGCGCCGCTGGCCCCGGGGCGGTTGTCAACCAACACCTGCTGGCCCAGCCGAGCGCTGAGCTTTTCAGCGTAGACGCGCATGATGGCGTCGGTGTCGCCGCCGGCGGGGTACGCCACCACGATGGTGATGGGCTTGCTGGGCCAGGCCTGGGCGAAGGCGGGGCCTGCGGCGAGCAAGCCGGCAGCGGCGGCCAGGGCGCCAAGGGCAATGCGGCGTGTGTTTTGGCGGAAGAAGGGCATGCAAGTCTCCTGTGCGAATGAGTAAAGTGAATGTCAACGTTAACAAGTCCAGCGCGTCACTGCGCCCAAGGCAAGGGCGCCGGATCCAGCCCCCAGTAAAGACTCTTTTGTTCCATGTAAGGCAGGAGCCCCAAGCGGCCCTTTTCACGGCCCAGGCCGCTTTCGCGCCAACCGCCAAACGGGGTGGAAATGCTGAACTGCTTGTAGGTGTTGATCCACACCGTGCCGGCCTGCACCGCGCGGCCCACGCGCCAGGCGCGCTGGTAGTCGCGCGTCCAGATGCCCGCGGCCAGGGCGTAGACGCTGTCGTTGGCCTGGGCCAGCAGGTCGGCCTCGTCATCGAACGGCAAGGCCACCAGCACCGGGCCGAAGATCTCTTCCTGGCAAATGGCCTGGTCGTTGCGCAGGCCTTCCAGCAGGGTGGGCAGGTAGTAGCAGCCAGCGTCCAGGTCTTCGCCGTTCAGCCCGGTGCCGGTGGCGGGTGCGCCGCCGCACAGCAAGCGGCCCCCATCAGCCAGGCCGCGCTGCACGAAGCTGGCCACATGTGCACGGTGTGCCGGGCTGACCAGCGGGCCCATTTGCGTGCGTTCGCTCACCGGGCAGCCCACGCGCAAGGCCTTGGCCATGGCCGTCAACCACTCGATGAACGGGGCATACAGGCGCCGCTGCACGAACAGGCGTGAACCTGCGATGCACGATTCGCCCGATGAACTGAAGATGCCGTACAGCACACCCGCCAGGGCTTGCTCCACATCGCAATCGTCGAACACCATGGTCGGCGACTTGCCGCCGAGTTCGAGCGACACGCCCATCATCTTGTCGGCCGCCGCGTGCGCAATTTGCCGCCCGGTGGTGGTGCCGCCGGTGAAGGCCACGCGGCGCACCAGCGGGTGCTTCACCAACGCATCGCCCACCACCGAGCCCTTGCCCGGCAGCACGCTGACCATGCCTTTGGGAACACCTGCGGCGTCACAGATGCGCGCCAGCTCCAGCGCCAGCAGCGGCGTGATCTCGGCCGGTTTGAGCACCACTGCGTTGCCCGCGGCCAGGGCCGGGGCGAGCTTCTGCGCTTCGCTGGCGATGGGTGAATTCCACGGCGTGATGGCGGCCACCACGCCCAGCGGTTCATGCACGCTCATGGTGAGCTGCTCGCCGCGCATGGGCGTGATGTGATCGTCTAACGTTTCACATGCAGCGGCGAAGAACTGGAACGTGCCGGCGGCACTGTCAACCAAGGCGCGGGTTTCGGTGATGGGTTTGCCGTTGTCGCGGCGCTGCCACTGCGCCAGCTCCTCACGCCGCGCGCGCAGGCCTTCGGCCACGCGGTGCAGCACCGTGGCGCGCTGGTGCGGTTTGCGCCGTGCCCAGTCACCATGGGTGAAGGCGTGGTGGGCGCGTTCCACGGCTTCATTCGCATCGGCCGCGCTGGCGGCGTTCAGCTCGGCATTCACGCTGCCGTCGGCCGGGTAGATGCTGGCGTAGGCCTCGCCGCGGCCCATGCGCCACTCGCCGGCCACGTTGATGGGCAGCGCGCGCAGCGGCAGGTGCTCGTGCAGCGGGTCGTTCATGGCACGGCCTTCACCGGTGGGCCGGCAAAGGCGGTCTTGAAGGCGCCCACGCTGAGCATGTCCACTTCCAGCATCTTCGGGCCGGGTGAACGTTCCAGGTCAGCCAGGGCTGCCGCCGCATCTTGCAGGGTGGTGATGCGCCGGTGCGCGAACTTCAGGCTTTGCGCCAGCAAGGCGAAGTCGGGGGTGTGCAGCTCGGCATAGACGCGCCGGCCGCCGTACTGCGCGTCTTGAATGTTCTTGATCACGCCGTAGCTCTGGTCGTTCATCAGCACCACGGTGAAGTCGGCGCCCTCTTGCACCGCGCAGGCCAGCTCGCCCAGGTTGAGCACGAAGCCGCCATCGCCGGCCAGCAGCAGCGTCTTGCGGCCGGTGCCGTGCACGGTGGCCCCAACCGCCGTGCCAATGGCCATGGCCAAGCCCAGCCCGATGCCGCCGCCCACGGCATGCACACCGCTGCGCGGGTGGTTCAGGCGCAGCTCGCGGTTGCCCCAGGTGCTGTTGGAAACGGTCACGTCACGCACCCAGTTGAAGTGCTCGCCGGCGCTGGCTTGCACCGCATCAACCAAGACGCTGTAGGGCCCCAGGCCGTCGCGCAGCGTGGCCACGGCTTGGGTGTGGGCACGCTTCAAGTCGCCGGCGAATGCCGGGTCGATCTGCATGCGGCCTGCGAGCAGATCAGCCAGGGCTTCGAGGGTGGGCTGGGCGTCGCCGCAGACGAACAGCTCGCTGGCGTAGCAGCGGTCTTGCGCGGCCGCATCGGCGTCAATGCGGAAGCGCGAGGCCGGCAGCTTGAGCTGGTACTTCAGCGTTTCGTTGCCGCGCAGGCGCGAGCCAACGATCAGCAGCGCATCGCAGCTGCCATAGAAAGCTTCAACGGCAGGCGCCACGTTGTAGGCTCCCAGGCTCATGGGGTGAGCTTCACTCACGATGCCGCGACCCTGGGTGCTGCTGACCACGCCAAAGCCCATGGCAAGCAAACGCGCCACGGCGCTGCCCGCCACGCGCGCGCCGCCACCCAGCCAGAGCAGTGGGCGGTGCTTGCTGGCCAAGGCATCGGCCAGCGCCTGCATGTTGGCAGGGGCGGGCAGGTTGACGGGCGGGGTTAACGGTTCCAGATCAGCCGGCAGATTCACCAACTCGGCCTGAATGTCGATCGGCACTTCCACGCTCACCGGGCCGCAAGGTGCGGTCATGGCGCAGCGCACGGCTTGCTTGAAGGTGGCCAGCGCGGTGGCCGCACTGCGCACACGCCAGGCGCCTTTGGACAGGGCCTTGAGCATGGCGAGTTGATCGGGCGCTTCGTGGATGTAGGCCATGTCGCGGTCGAGGTACGGCACTTCCACCTGGCCGGTGATGTGCAGCAGCGGCGTGCCCGCGGTAAGCGCTTCCACCAGCCCGCCAGCCGCGTTGCCAGCCGCCGTTCCGGTGCTGGTGATGCACACGCCAAGCGTGCCGGTGCTGCGCGCGCAGGCATCAGCCATGCTGGCCGCGCCGGCCTCGCCACGCGCCGAGACGAAGCGAATGGCGCCGCGCGTGGCCAGGGCGTCGAGCACGGGCATGTTGTGGATGCTGATGACGCCGAAGGCTGCTTTCACGCCACAGCGCTCAAGGAAGGCTGCGATCAGGTGGCCGACGGTGACTTGCATGGGGTGGTTTGAATGAGGTGACTTGAAGCAGCGTGCTCAAAGAAAACGCGCTTGCCCGCCCGACACGTCGAGCGCGCTGCCGGTGGTGTACGACGACGCCGGCGTGGCCAGGTGAAAGATGGCCTGCGCCGCTTCTTCGGGCCGGCCCAGGCGGCCAAGTGGGATGCCCTTGCGTGCGGCCAGCGCAGCGCAAAAAGCGGGCCAATCCTGGTTGCGGTCTTCGCGCGCCTCGAAGCGCCGCCGCCATTGGCCCGACTCCACCAGCCCGATCAGCACCGCGTTCACGCGCACGCCCAGCGGCGCGAATTCCATGGCCATGGCATGCACCAGGCTGTGCGCCCCGGCGCGCGCCGCCGACGTGGCCACCATGTGCGGCTCGGGCTGCACCGCGAGCAGCGAATTGACGCAGACGATGGCGCCGTGCGTGCTCTTTTGCAGCCAGGGCAAAAAGGCCCGGGTGGGGTGGATGAGCGAGAAGAACTTGAGTTGCAACTCTTCGTTCCAGGCGGCATCGGTGGTGCTGGCGAAGGTGGAGACACGGCCCTGGCCGGCGTTGTTGACGAGCATGTCGGTGCCGCCGAATTGCGCGGCCACAAGGGCCGCGAACGCGGCGACTTCATCGGCCTTCAACACATCGCACGGCGCGGCGAGCAGCCGTGCACCGGGCTGCTTTTCATGCAAGGCCTGTTCCGCCGCGCGCAGCCGCGCTGCGTCGCGCCCGCAGATCGCCACCTTCGCCCCGGCGCGCAGGAACAGCTCGGCCGCGGCCAGGCCGATGCCCGAGCTGCCGCCGGTGATGACGGCGCAGCGTTCAGTCAAATCAATCTTTAGCATGTTGAAGCCTGGCGGTCAGGCGCGGCGCAGTGCCACCACGGGGGCAGCCGCGCGCGCGCCGCGTGCGTCGAAATTGAGCAAGGTGGACAACTGTGCGGCCGCGCCGCACACCGCTGCCACCAGGGCAGCCTGTTGTTCGGCAGGGATGTTTGCGCCCGGAATCGTCAGCCCGATGGCCGCGGTGATCTGCCCGCCTTGCGCGCGCACCGGCGCGGCCACAGTGCAGATGTGCGGCTCGAAGAAGCCTTCAGCCAACACCCAGCCGCGTTCGCGCGTGCGTTGCACCTGTTCATGCAAAGCCTGCGCGTCGCGTGGCGTGTTGGGGCTGGCGCCGGCCAGTTGCGGCTCGGGGTACAGCGCGCGCAACGCGGCCAGGCTCTGGTCGCCCAGCAACACCTGGCCCAGCACGGTGGCGTGCGCAGGCAGGCGCGTGCCCACCTGCACCGAGCTGGCAAAGGGCGAGCGCGAGGCACTGCGGTGCAGGTAGACCACGTCGCGGCCGTCGCGCACCACCAGGCTGGCGGCGTAGCCGGTGTCGTCGCGCAGGCGTTCGAGCAAGGGCCGGCCGAGTTCAACCATGTCCATCGAGGCGAGGGTTTCAAAGCCCAGGCGCAGCACGGCCAGGCCCAGGCGGAAGCTGCGGCCGTCCGGCGTGCGTTGCACAAAGCCCAGGCCTTCCAGCGTGGCCAGCAGGCGGAACACGGTGGAACGTGGCACGCCCAGACGGCGCGCGATTTCGGGTGCGCCCAGCACGGGCTCTCTGCGGCTGAACTCGGCCAGGATGCGCAGGCCACGTTCCAGGCCGGGCACGGTGTACCGGTCGGGGGTCATGTGAGCCCCTCGCTCGACGGGTACGTCGGGCGATCCCCCGAGGGAATGCGGGCCGGCTTGGGAGCGGCCCGGCGCTCGGCCCGCGTAGCTGTCGTCACGGGTGGTGACAGCGCTTGCCGCAACGCCGCGTTGAACTGCGGCGCATCTTCCACATAGCAGGCATGGGCCACGCCTTCAAGCAAGGTGAACGGCGCGCCAACCTGCGCCGCCAGCTCGCGGCAGGCGGCGGCGGGTGTGGTCTGGTCGAGATCGCCACACAACACCTGCATGGGGGCCAACACGCCGCGCAAGTGCGTGGCCAGGTCGTCATGCGCCAGCATGTGTGCCGCCTGGCCGTAGCCGCCCGGCGTGGTGCGCGCCATGCTCCAGCGCACCAGCGCCAGCGCCGCGGGCGACGCGCTGCCTGCGCAAAGTGACGCCGAACGTTGTTCAGCCAGGCCGGCCGGGCCCAGGCGGGCCATCAGCTCGATGCGTTCCTGCCACTTCGCCAGCTGGGTGGCCGGCGCCGCGCTGCCATAGCCGCGCGCCGGGCTTGCTAGCACCAGGCTGCGCAAGCGCTGTGGCCCGCGTTCGCCCGCCTGCGCCGCCCAGGCCGCCGCCATCAGCGCACCCAGGGAATGGCCGACCAGCACCAGCTCCGTCACGCCCAGTTGACCCAGCCATTCGCCCAGCGCACGCGCATAGTCCACCGCCATGGGCTGTGTTTGCGGCAACGGCGCCGAGCTGCCATAGCCCGGCGCGTCCCAGGCGATGACGCGGTGCGTGCCGGCCAGGCCCGCAAACTGCCCGGCCCACGACAAGGCGCCCGCGCCAATGCCGTGCAGCAACACCAAGCTCAGTTGTGAACCTTCGTGCTGCGCACTACGGAATTCGCCCTTCGGGCGGCCGGGCGGGCTCATGCCCGCCCCCGCCTCGCGCCAGGCCACGCGGCCATGGCTGCAAACCGCATGTTGCAGCGGAAAACGGGCGTCCAGGGCTGCTGACATGAGCTGCTGAAGTTTCCTGATCAGCCTTCAGCGCTTCACGTTGCGCAGCGGGTGGTCAGGCGGATAGGTGGGCGTGATGGGCGTGGCCGCACCGAGCATCACGCACATCAACACGTCTTCATCGCCGATGTTGATTTCGCCGCGGTACACGCCGGGCGGAATGGAGATCAGGTCGCGCTCGCCGAGCACCGCCTCCCAGGTCTGGCCGTCTTTCTCGCACATCACCTTGACCTTGCCGCGCATGACGAAGAACACTTCTTCCACGTCGGTGTGAAGGTGCATCGGCCCTTCGTGGCCGGCGGGGATGACCATGGTGGAAAAAGTGAAGTGCTCGGCTGGCACCGAATTGCTGTCGGCCGCGATGCCGGTGCCACCGGTGCCGATGTAGCGCATCTGCGCGCGCCGGTACTTGGGGTCGAAGTCGGCTTGAAATTTCAGCGCGTTCCAGTCGTATCGGCGCGTGTCGTACAACGCGCAGCGCGATTGCATCCAGGCCTGGAAGTCCTGACCAACGGGTTGGGTCTGGCGGTGGGCGATGTCGTCGGGCGTCATTTCGATCCTTGATCTACTAATGAAACAATAATCTGTATTTGGAACGAAGTATAGGAATCCAGCGAGCACCGTCAAGGCCTGGTCGGCCTGTCGGGTTCTGAAATTTCATGGTATTTACAAATATGAGGCACGTACGGGTTCTATCCTTCTCCAATCAGCAGTTCATTGCCAATCCTTTGTTTCAACAGCAAACAAATATGAGTGATCAAACCACCTCTGGCCTGCTCGCCGGCCACCGCATCCTGGTCACCGGCGGTGCCCGCGGCCTGGGTTTTGCCTTTGCCCGTGCCCTGGCCGAGCACGGCGCGCGGGTGGTGGTGGCCGACATCTTGGCCACCGAGGCGCAAGCCGCCGCCGCTGCCCTACGCAACGAGCGGTTAGACGTTCAGGCCCTGCCGCTGGATCTGGCCGACGCCGCCAGCATCAGCGCTTGCGCCGCGGCCGCGGTGCAGGCCTTGGGCGGCCTGGACGGGCTGGTCAACAACGGCGCCATCACCAACTCGGGCGGGCGCAACCTGCATGAGCTGGAACCCGATATGTGGGACGAGGTGATGAAGGTTAACGTTCGAGGTACCTGGCTGATGACGCGCGCCTGCGCCGCCGCGCTGAAGGCCAGCGGCCGTGGCGCGGTGGTGAACCTGGCGTCTGACACGCCGCTGTGGGGGGCGCCGAACCTGCTGGCCTATGTGGCCAGCAAGGGCGCCATCGTGGCCATGACGCGCTCGCTGGCGCGTGAACTGGGCGCTGACGAGATCACCGTGAACGCCATCGCCCCGGGCCTGACGCTGGTCGAAGCCACGCAGTACGTGCCCGAGCACCGCCACCGCCTGTACCGCGAGCAACGCGCCTTGGCGCGCGACCAGTTGCCGCAAGACGTGGCCGGCGCGGTGGTGTTCGCGCTCAGCCCGCTGGCGCGCTTCGTCACTGGGCAGTTGCTGGCGGTGAATGGCGGGTTTGTGATGCATTGAGGGTGAGTGGCACTGCACTTCTCACCACGGCCGAAATTCAGCCGCGGAGCGGGATCAGGCCGGCGGGGCGCGCTGCTTCGCTCCTGTCCCCCGGAAACAATTCCTTCGGAACTGTTTCCTCCTCCTTTACCTCGCTACGCAGCACGCCCCACCGGCCTGATCCTTCACCGACAGCTGTTCTCGAACGTTACCCCCACCACCGCTGCTGCCGGCCGAGGGTGTTGGGTGGCCGGCGTAGCGAAGTAAAGGAGGAAGAGCTGAGCGCCGCAAGGCGATCGGCTCTGGGGGACATGAGCGTAGCCGGCCGCCCAATGCCCTCGGCCTGCTCACAAGCTGACGAGTGCGGGGCTATTCTCCAAAGCCTCAACACCGCAGGAGCGCGTGATGAACACCCTGGCCCGGCCCGACTACCAACTCAAGGATGGCCTGTGGGCCACCAGCGGCAGCGTCTTTCTCACCGGCACGCAAAGCCTGGTGCGCCTGATGCTGATGCAGCGCGCGCTCGACGCAGACTGCGGCTGGAACACGCGCGGCTTCATCAGTGGTTACCGCGGCTCGCCGCTGGGCCAGGTGGATCAAGCGGTGTGGAAGGCCGGTGCGCCGTTCACCGAGCAAGGCATTCGCTTCCTGCCGGCCATCAACGAAGAACTCGCCGCCACCGCGGTGCTGGGCACGCAGCGCGTGCAGGGCGACCCGCAGCGCACGGCCGACGGCGTGTTCGCGCTGTGGTACGGCAAGGGCCCGGGCGTGGACCGCGCCGGCGACGCCCTGAAGCACGGCAACGCGTTCGGCAGCAGCCCGCACGGCGGCGTGCTGGTGGTGGCGGGCGACGACCATGGCTGCGTGTCGAGCTCCATGCCGCATCAAAGCGACCAGGCGTTTCAAGCCTGGAGCATGCCCGTGCTGGCGCCGGCTAACGTTTCAGAAATGCTGGAGTTCGGCCTGTATGGCTGGGCGCTGTCGCGCTACAGCGGCGCCTGGGCGGGCTTGACGGCACTTTCCGAAGTCGTGGAAAGCGCCAGCACGGTGAACCTGGATCTGATTCATGCGCGCGTGGCGCAATGGGCCGGCGCCGACGAGGTAGCCAGGCGCAGCGGCCATGTGCCGCCGCCGGACGGCCTGCATATCCGCTGGCCTGATTTGCCTTCGCTGCGCATCGAGTCGCGCGCGGCCGACAAGCTGGTGGCGGTGCGCGCCTTCGCCAGCGTGAACTCGATCGACCGCCTGGTGATTGCCGCGCCGCAGGCCAAGGTGGGCATCGTCACCTGCGGCAAGGCGCACCTCGATTTCATGGAGGTGCTGCGCCGCCTGGAAATCACGCCGGCCATGTTGAACGAGGTCGGCGTGCGGGTCTACAAGCCGGGCCTGACCTTTCCTCTTGAACCCGCGCGCATGCAGCACGTCGCGCAAGGCCTGCAAGAGATTTTGGTGATCGAAGAAAAGGGCCCGGTGGTCGAGGCGCAAATGCGCGAGCTGTTCTACAACGCCGCAGCGCACGAGCGGCCGGCCATCGTGGGCAAGCAGGGACTTGGTGGCGAGCCGCTGGTCAGCGCGCTGGGCGAGCTGCGGCCGTCGCGGTTGATCGAGCTGGTGGCGCATTGGCTGGGCGTGCACTTCCCTGGCAACACGGTGCTTGGCAACCACTTCCAGCATGTGCGCGACTTCACCGCGCCCGCCACGCTGAGCAACGCCGCGGATGATGTCAAACGTTTGCCCTACTTCTGCGCCGGCTGCCCGCACAACACCAGCACCGTGGTGCCTGAAGGCAGCAGCGCGCGCGCCGGCATCGGCTGCCACTTCATGGCCAACTGGATGGAGCGTGGCACTGCGGGCCTGATTCAAATGGGCGGCGAGGGCGTCGATTGGGTCTCGCACGCCCTGTTCACCAACACCCAGCATGTGTTCCAGAACCTGGGCGACGGTACCTACTATCACAGCGGCTATCTCGCCATCCGCCAGGCCGTGGCGGCCAAGGCGACGCTGACCTACAAGATCCTGTTCAACGATGCCGTGGCCATGACCGGCGGCCAGCCGGTGGACGGTGTGATCAGCGTTGACGCCATCGCGCGCCAGGTGGAAAGCGAAGGCGTGGCCAAGGTGGTGGTGCTGAGCGACGACATCGACAAGTACGACGCCATCCGCGGCCGCTTTCCCGCCTGCACCACGTTCCACGACCGCAGCGAACTCGATGCGGTGCAACGCGAGTTGCGCGAGACGCCAGGCGTCACCGTGCTCATCTACGAGCAGACCTGCGCGGCCGAGCTGCGGCGGCGGCGCAAGAAGGGCGAAGTCGAACCACCGCCCAAGCTGCTGTTCATCAACGACGCCGTGTGTGAAGGCTGCGGCGACTGCACCGTGCAATCAAACTGCGTGGCCGTGCTGCCGCTGGAAACGCCGCTGGGGCGCAAACGCAAGATCGACCAGAGTGCCTGCAACAAGGACTATTCCTGCGCCAAGGGTTTTTGCCCCAGCTTCGTGGGCCTGGTTGGGGCGGTGCCGCGCAAGCGGGTGGGCGCGCTGGCGGGGGGCGATTTGGCCTTCCTGGCGCAGGTGGCGTTGTTGCCCGAGCCGGCGGCGCACACCTGGAGTGGGCCGTATGATCTGCTCGTCACCGGCGTGGGCGGCACGGGCGTGGTGACGGTGGGCGCCGTGGTGGCCATGGCCGCGCACCTGGAAGGCAAGAGTGCCAGCGTGCTCGACTTCATGGGTTTTGCGCAAAAGGGCGGTGCCGTGCTGTCGTTCGTGCGCCTGGCCTTGCTGCCCGAGGCCTTGAACCAGGTGCGCATCGACGTGCAGCAGGCCGATGCGCTGCTGGCCTGCGACATCGTGGTCGGTGCCACGCCCGAAGCCTTGCAGGCCGTGCGCCACGGCCGCACGCGCGTGCTGGTGAACACGCATGAAGCGCCGGTGGCCGAGAGCCTGAAGAACCCCGACGCTGACCTGCAAGTGCCGCGGCTGCTGGACAAGCTGCGCTTCGTGGCGGGCGATGAATGGGTGCAGACCTTCGACGCCCAGGCCCTGGCCGAGGCGTTCTTGGGCGACACCATCGTGGCCAACATCCTGGCGCTGGGTTTTGCCTGGCAGCGCGGGCTGGTGCCGGTGAGCCTGCCTGCGTTGCAGCGCGCCATTGCACTGAACGGCGTGGCCGTGGCGGCCAACCAGGCCGCATTCAACCTGGGCCGGCTGGCTGCGGCGTCGCCACAGGCCTTGCAGGCCCTGCGCGCCACACCAGCGGTGTTGCAGCCAACCGCTCTGGAACCCATCGCCCAAGCGCTGGCAACGCAGGCGCAGCAGCTCACGGCCTATCAGAACGCGGCCTGGGCCGGGCGCTTCATGGCCGTGATGCAGGCCGTGCAACAGCGCGAAGAAGCGCTCGGCGGCGATGCCACGCTGCCCTTCACCCGCGCCGTGGCTGCGAGCCTAACGAAACTGATGACCTACAAGGATGAGTACGAGGTGGCCCGGCTGTACGCCGAGCCGGCGTTCATGCAGGCGCTGCACGATCAGTTCGAAGGCGAGTTCAAACTCGAATTCCACATGGCCCCGCCGCTGCTGGCGCGCCCCCGCAACGGCCAGGCGCCGGCCAAGATGCGCATTGGCGCGTGGCTGCTGCCGGTGCTGAAAGTACTGGCCCGCGCCAGGGGCGTGCGCGGCAGTTGGGCCGACCCGTTTGGCCACAGCGCGGAGCGGCGGCTGGAACGTGCGTTGATCGACCAGTTTGAAGCGCGCGTGCGCGAGCTGCTGCCGCAGTTAACGCTTGAAAACACTGGCCCGGCCACGGCTTGGGCCAGACTGCCCTTGAGCATGCGTGGCTTCGGCCATGTGAAGCTGGCCAACATCGCACTGGCGCGCGTGCGCGAAGCCGAGCTGCTGCACCGCTTCAACCCGGCGCGCTACACCCGCCCGGTGGGTGCTGCGCAGGCCGGGCAGATCAAAGGCATTGCCGTCGTTTCAGCTTGAGCAGCGCGCCCGGGGCGCCGGGAGCTGTCAACCTGCGAGCACGGGGGTGGGCACCCCCAGTTTCGGTGCTCGCGCCCTGCTACAAAGGCCGTGCGTTGGAAGCCCGCCCGCGCTGCGCGCAGGCTGGCACGGCCACTCAGCGCGTCACCTTGAACGGGAGCTTCCTCATGAACACAGCCAGCAGAGCGGGTCTTTCTGTCGTCATCAGTGTGGCCATCAGTGTGGCCACCAGCCTGGCCAGCGCCGCCGACTGGCCCAGCGCCGGGCGCGACCTGCTGAATTCGCGCCACCAAAGCGCTGAAACGCAGATCACGCCGCGCAATGCCAACGCCCTGCGGCTGCACTGGGCGGTTAACACCGATGGCGACGTGACTGCCAGCCCCGCGCTCGACGCCACCCATCTGTACTTTCCCGACTCGGCCGGTTATCTCTACAAGCTCGCACGCACCACCGGCGCGCTGGTGTGGAAGCGGCGCCTGGCCGACCTCACCGGCATCGAGGGCGACTTCGCGCGCGCCACGCCGGCACTGAGCGGCAACGCGCTGATCCTGGGCAACATGAGCGGCAGGCTCGCCGCCGGCGTGCGCCAGGGTGCGCGCATGGTGGCCATCGACAAGGCCAGCGGCAACCTGCTGTGGGCCACGCAGGTGGATGCCACGCCCATGTCTGTCATCACGCAATCGGCGGTGGTGGCCAACGGTTTGGTGCTGGTGGGCGTGGCCTCGGCCGAGGAAACCGCGGCCGGGTTCATGCCTAAGGCTGCGGGCTGGCAGTTCCAGTTTCGAGGCAGCGTGGTGGCGCTTGATGTGGCCACGGGCGCCATCAAGTGGCAGACCTACATGGTGCCGCCGGGCTACTTCGGCGCCGCGGTGTGGGGCAGCACGGCGGCGGTTGATGTGCCGCGCAATCTGGCCTATGTGGCCACCGGCAACAACTACGCCGTGCCGGCTGAAGCGCAGTCTTGCCTCAACGCCGGTGGCCTGCCTGCGAACTGCTTGAGCGCGGCCAACCATGCCGATGCCGTGGTGGCGCTCGACTTGACCAGCGGCGCCATCAAGTGGGCCGCACGGGGCTTGCCGCAAGACGTTTGGAACCTGGGCTGCGGCCTGATTGCTTTCAGCATTCCACCCAACGACAACTGCCCGCCGGTGCACGGCCCGGATTGGGACTTCGCCCAGGGCCCGATGCTGCTGCCAGGCAGCGGGCCACGCGGCAGCAACCTGGTTGGCGCGGGGCAAAAGAGCGGCCTGTTCTGGGCCTTCAGGGCCGACACCGGCGCCTTGGTGTGGTCCACCCAGGCCGGCCCCAGCGGGCAATCGGGCGGGCTGCAATGGGGCTCGGCCAGCGACAGTCAGCGCGTCTACGTGGCCGTTGCCAACAGCGGCGACACCGGGGGTGGCATGGCACCCAAGCCCTGGAAGCTGAAGAGCGGCAGCTCCACCACCGCCGGCGGCTGGGCCGCGCTGGACCGCAAGACCGGCGCCGTGTTGTGGACCACGCCTGACCCCTTGGGCAGCCGCGCCGAGGCCGCGGTGGCGGTGGCCAACGGCGTGGTCTTCGGCTGCAACCTCGACCGCGTCAACGGCCACTTTTATGCGCTGGAAGCCAAGACCGGCAAGCCGATGTGGGCGCACGCCAGCGGCGGCGCCTGCAACGCCGCACCCAGCATCGCCGACGGCATGGTCTTCTGGGGCAGCGGCACCTTCAACGGCTACGGGCCGAAGAAGGTGTTCGCTTTTGGTTTGTAGTTTCGGCTTGCAGGCACCATGCCTGCGGCCCTTTCACGTTGCACTGGCCGCAGCCGGGTTCACAACAACTGCTCGGGCACGAACGGCGCTATCAGCATGTTGTGCAGGCGCATCCAGAAGCTCGATTCGGGCTCGCTGGTGTAGACCACGTCACCTTCATCGCCGCTGCCCTGCCACTCAATGGCTTGTGTGTTGGGGTTCAGGCGCAGCCGGTACGCGCTTTGCGTCTTGCTGATGGTGATGACGCGCGCCAACTCCTTGGCCAGCTCGGGGCTGTCGATGAACAGGCCAAGCTCGGTATTCTGGGTTTGCGAGCGCGGGTCCAGGTTCATCGAGCCGATGAACACGGTGCGCTTGTCAACGATGGCGGTCTTGGCGTGCAGCCTGCCCAGCGACGAGCCGAACACACCCAGGCGCTTGCCGCGGCGCGTGCGCTCGGGGCTGAGTTCATACAAGTCCACGCCGTAGCGCAGCAGCCGCTCGCGGTAGCGCGCGTAGCCGGTGTGCACCAGTGGCTCGTCGGTGGCGGCCAGCGAGTTGGTCAGCAAGGTGACCTGCACCTTGCGCTGGCCTAACGCTTCAAATGCGCCAATGCCCAGCGGGCCAGGGATCAGGTAAGGGCTGGTGATCACCAGTTCATCGGCCGCGGCCCAGACCTTCATGCGCACCTCGTACGACACGCTTTGCAGCGCCGCTTCTTCGGCGCTCATCGTGTCGCGCTTGTTGGGCGGGTCGGCAAAGGCGCGCGCGCTGGCCCACACCAGGCCGGTGCGCCCGGCGTCGAAGTCTTCACGCAAGGCGCCGTAGCCCAGCACATCGCTGGCCGGCAGCTCCAGCTTGAGCGGCGGGCCTGCGGTGGCGGCTTCGAAGGCGGCGATGGTTTGCGCCGCACCCAGCTCATCTTTCACGATCGCCTGCACGGGGTAGACGACGTTGCTGTTCCAGTACTTGTCGAACAGGCCTTGCAGTTCGGGCAGCACGGCGCCGAGGATGAAGGTGTCCATGTCAACAAAGTTGCCGCTGGCATGCAGCATGAAGTATTCATCGGCGATGTTGCGCCCGCCGGCCACCGCGGCCAGGCCATCAGCAATGAACAGCTTGTTGTGCATGCGGTGGTTCAGGCGATAGATGTCTTGCACCGAGCCCAGGAAGCGGCCCGCGGTGGAGCCGCGGTTGCAGCAAAACGGGTTGAACAGCCGCACCTGCAGGTTGGGCTCGTGCGCCAGGGCCAGGAGCAGGGCGTCGGTGTGCGCAGTGAACAGGTCGTCCACCAGCAGGCGCACGCGCACGCCGCGCCGCGCGGCATTGCGCAACTCGCGCATCAAGGTGCGGCCGGTGAGGTCGTTCTCGATCACGTAGTACTGCACGTCCAGGCTGTGCTGCGCGCGCTGGATGAGCTGCAAGCGGGTGTCCAGCGAATAGCTGCCCAGTGGCAGCAGACGAAAGCCCGATTGCCCCTGCGCGCCGGGTGGGGTGGAGTTGCGGGCCAGGGTGGCCAGCTCGCCGTCGGCGCGTGGCGCCAGGGCCGCCGAGGGCGGGCGCTCCACGGCGCTGGGCAGGCTGCCGCAGCCGGTGAATGCCAGGGCGCAGAGCAAACCGGCCGAGGCGAAGAGCAACCCACGCAGAACGCGGGCCACGCCGTTCTGGCAAGATGCACTCCGCAATGGCGAGATGAAAAAGGAGTTGGCGATGACGCGCTTGGTGGCAGTGATGTGCATGATGAGTGCCCTCGGTTCAACGGCGCAGGCCGCGCTCGACGTGGGTGACGCGGCACCCAATTTCACGGTGCAAGCCGCCATGGGCGGCAAGGTGTTTCAGTACACCCTGGCCGAACAACTGGCCAAGGGGCCGGTGGTGTTGTACTTCTTTCCCGCGGCCTTCACCGATGGCTGCTCGATCGAGGCGCACCAGTTCGCCGAGGCGATCGAAAAGTTTGAATTGTTGGGGGCCAGCGTGATCGGTGTTTCGGCTGACGATGTGGCCACCATCACCAAGTTCTCGGTGCAGGCCTGCCAGAGCAAGTTCCCGGTGGCGGCTGACGAAAAGAAGACCGTCATCAAGGCCTTCGACGCCGCCATGCAAACGCGGCCCGACTATGCCAACCGCATCAGCTACGTCATCACGCCCAACGGCAAGGTGGCCTACAGCTACCTGAGCCTGAACCCTAACAAGC